>JAIOPP010000025.1:63415-70440 GCA_021413845.1 Planctomycetia bacterium
CCTGAAAGGGGTTCGATCGGAGAGACACCACCCGGCTTCGCATCCATCGCATCGGATGGGATCGAGTCATTACTTTATTGTAAGTTTACGGAACCTTAAAATCCAGTAAGTTTTCTCTGGGCGCCGGACGATTGCTCAAAACGAGCCACGAATCAGCTCAAGATCGCTAATCCGAAACACCCCTCCTGAGGGGCGTTCGCGTGCCGCTTCGATGTAACTTACCTGGATCACTCGAAGTAGATAAACGAGTAATCCCCGGCATATCCGGCGCGGCGGAAGAGCCATTCCCACTCCGGCACGGTGTAGAACGAGCGACACGTCAACTGCCAGTACAGCAAGTTCACCTTTTCGCGCTCGTTGCGATACGACTCGACGACGATATACCGACCGCCGCGCGAGACTCTTTCGATCTCTTCTAGCGCCGCATGAAGCTCGAAGTTGTAAAGATTGTGCAGCGTGTTGATCGAGACCACGAGATCGAACGAGCGCGCGGCATAAGGGAGCCGAGCGGCATGCCCGAGGGTCAGTTTGCCGTGCAAGTCGGGCATTGCGTGCTCGATCGCGTACTGCGAAATATCCAGGCCTGCCACGTTGCAGTCAGGCAGTAACTGCCGAAACTCATGCAACAGGAAACCTTTGCCGCAACCGATATCGAGAATGCTCGCGTCGGGCTTCAAGCCGTAATGCGCGATCATCTCTTCGGCGACCGGCCGCCAGCGACCGTCGTAACGCATGCCGCCGTAGCCATGCTTGCGCTCGCCGTCCCAATAGTCGCGATCCCAACGCAACGCGACTTCGGCACACTCGGCCTTATCCGCTTCGAGAACGCGTCCGAGATAATCGCGGGTCGTTCGCTTGTGCAGCGACGTGACGAAATCGAGATGCGGCATAGACTTCGACCTCGAACACGCACGAAGAGGGGGATGTCCCGGAGGATGTCGACAGTATGCCGAGATTGACATTCTTCGTCGAGAGACATAGGGTTGACGTAGAGGATACTTACACGTGCCGACGCTCCGCACCATCTCGACGTCGCTCTTGCTCGGGTTGCTTTTGCTCCCGCCGCATTGGTGCTGCGCGCTGCCGACTTCGACTTCGGCAAGCGATTCGACGAGCGATTCGCCCGCATCGAGTCATGATTCGAGCCGTAGTTGCTGTGCGGCCCCCGTCTCGCTTGCCGCAAAGTTCGAGACGCGATTTTGTTGCAGTATGCACCGCTCGATCGACCCAAGCGATGGGAACACATCGCAAAGCCGCGGCGCGCCCGACAATGCTTTCTTAGACGCAGCTTTCTTAGACGCATTGTCCCCTGCGCACGAATCGTCGAATTGCCTCGGTTGTGCGCCGAAAGTGGGTGCCGTTACCAAGCCGAGCGTTCTTCCGCTCAGCCAAGCGTGGCTGCCGGCGATCGGCACCTCGCTGCCTGAACTTGCGAATGCGTTCGCGGCGAGCGGCTTGTCGTGCGGCGGGCGAATCGCGTTCTCGGGCAATCCTCAAGCTCTGCTCTGCCGGTGGAACTGCTAAGCGGTTTCCGTCTCGGCACTCCTACGATGTTGGTGATGCGGCGTCTTCGCGCGCATTCCGACACGTAGCGCATCTATCCCTGCTCTCGCTGCGGTTCGCCGTTGCGACCTTGCCGGGCATCGATGCGCACTCGGCAGCAGGAATGGATTTTAATTTCCAACAAAAAGTTCTTTATTACCAAAAGGTGATTGTCATGAATTCGATTTCAATGAATCGTCGCGGAATTCTCGGTGCGTTCTTGGGCTTGGCGGGAGTCGGTGTGTTCGGCGGACGTTGGCTCCGCGCGGCCGAGGGGAAAGTCTCCAATGCCTGCGTGAAGATGTGTCGCGATTGTGCCGCGATCTGCAAGGAATGCGCGATGTGCTGCAAGGAGCTGAACCCGGAATGCTCGGCTCAATGCGACGCCTGCCACCACATGTGCCTGGCTTGCGCCACGTCGTGCGAGAAGGGCTATGCCAACGCGGCGGACGTTTGCACGGCATGCGAGAAGATGTGCTTGCAGTGCGCCGCGATGTGCGAGAAGAGCGGCCGAGAATGCTGCAAGAAGTGCCTTGAGTCGTGCAAGGCTTGCGCGGCCGGTTGCAAGGCTTCGCGCAGCTAAGCGACAATCCGAACTCTGTGAAACGAGCGACCGTGTGTCGATCCCTGGGGCCGCTTGCGAGCGGTCCCAGGGTTTTTCGTTTCACTTGCTGCACAAGCCCCTTAGGAGTCGCAGTTACGGCCGCGCGAAGTGCCCGGCATGCATCGGATGTAGGCTTGCCGTTTCGGCCATGATGAAATCGAGGCGGTGGTTCAAGCGGTTGACGATGATGTCGACGCCGAAGTGTTCGCAGACGAGCCGTTGAATTCGGCGCGATGGCGAGGAGCGAACGTAGAACCCGACATGGTCGCTTCCGAGTTGCGCGGCGATGAGCTCCACGTCGCCGGTTCGCTTATCGATCACGGCGATGTCCCGTTGATCGTCCCATGAATCGCGGAACGGTTCGACGATCGTTTCCGGCAACCGGCGGACGAAGGTTTCGAAATCGGCGAACGGAATCGGTCGACTCGGATAAGCACGCATCGAACCGGACGTGTGAAAAAGCTCGCTCATAACTTAGACCCTTTGAATGACGAAAAGAAATTCCCGCCCCTCGTATAGCCGACACTTCCATACTACGACTCTTAGCGTATAAAGCCTTGCGACTGTTACATTACAACTCGCAAAGAGCTATTAAGCGTCGTAACTTTCGGCGTGGCATTCTTAATTCAGCGTTAGCAGCGGCTGCATTCACATGCAGCGAAAAATCCGCTTTACGCTGACGCGCCGCACGCCTCACGACGCCGAATCCAATCGCGAAACAGCGGCGTTTCGATTAAACTGAGAGGCCCGCGGGCAACGCGTTGCCGTAGCGTTTTCGACTCGGCACTTCGTCGGCTTACGGTTCTGCAATCCCTTTTCGCTAGCAAGAAATTTGCGCATGACTCGCTCCCCCGAACCTGTTCACGGATGCTCCGGCTATCGCTCTGCGCTCAATCGCCGGCAAGCGATGCAGATCGGCGTTTGCGGTGCGTTCGGTCTTTCGCTCGGCGACTTTCTTCGCCGCCGTGCAGATGCCGCGGCCGCAGGCAAACCGGAGCCGAAGGCGCAGAGCGTCATCCAATTGCATCTCCCCGGCGGCGTGGCTCAGCAAGAGTCGTGGGACCCGAAGCCCGAGGCTCCGATCGAATATCGGGGCGCGTTCAACGTCGCGAAGACGAACACCGGCGAGCTCTTCAGCGACAATTTCACCCGCACGGCTCTCGTTGCCGACAAACTGACGGTGGTCCGTTCGGTCGTCGGCAAGATTCCGGACCACGGCCAAGCGACCTACCATCTCTTCACCGGCTACACACCGACCACGGTCATCGACTACCCGCAGATGGGTGCCGTCGTCTCCGAGCGGTTCGGCCCGCGCAAAGACATTCCGCCGTATGCCGTCATTCCGCAACTGCCGGGCTTCGCCGGCGGCACGGGCTATCTCGGTAGTAAGTACGGTGCGTTTCAGCTCTATGCCGATCCCGGCGCGCGGGGCGATTTCAAGATTCGCGACTTCTCGATTCCCGCCGAACTTTCGATGGACCGCTTCGAGCGCCGCAAAGCGAGCCGGGAACTCGTCGAGAACCATTTGCGCAAAATGGAATCGGATCCCGACAAGCTCAACACGATGGACGAATTCTATCGGCGGGCCTATTCCCTCTTGAGCTCGCCGCAATCGCAGAAGGCCTTCTCGCTGGCCGACGAGCCGCAAAGCATGCGCGATCTCTACGGCCACGACTACGTGAACAAGCGTCGCGAGCCGGCCGGCATCGGCCCGCGCCTGCTGCTCGCTCGGCGACTCGTCGAGGCCGGCGTCCGTTTTGTCACCGTGACGTACGGCGCCTGGGACTCGCACGTCGGCATCAAGGAAGACTGCCAAGAGAAGATGCCGGCGCTCGACCATGCCCTTTCCGGCCTACTCACCGATCTCGACCGGCGTGGTCTACTCGACTCGACGTTGGTGATGGTCACTACGGAGTTCGGACGCACGCCGCTCGTCAACCAATCGAACGGTCGCGACCATTGGGCGCGCGTCTATTCGATGTTGCTCGCCGGCGGCGGCATCACGCGCGGCCAAGTCTACGGCGCCTCCGACGCCACGGCCTCGGAGCCGGCTCGCGACGCCGTGCCGCTCGAAGACTATCTCTACACGGTCTACAACCAACTCGGCATCAACGCCGACGACGAGTTGCTCGCCTTCGGCACGCGGCCGATCGAGATCGTGAAAGACGGCAAGCTCGTGAAGGGAATCGTCGCCTAATGCTTCGCATCCGTTCCATCGGCACCGTATTGTTCGCTGCGTTGGTTGTCGGCGTCGGTTCGGCATCGGCCGGCCCGATGGTGCATCACATCGAAAGCGTATTGCCGCGCGCCGGACAACGGGGCACGACCGTCGACGTCGTCATTCAAGGGATTTACCTGAAAGACGTGCGCGAAGTGATCTTCTTTCGGCCCGGCATCGAAGCGGTGAGCATCGAGTCGACACGGCCGATGCAATCTCCGCACGGCACCGCACACGGCGGCCGAGCCGAAGAAGAAGTGCATTGCAAGTTCGTCATCGGCGCCGATTGCCCGCTCGGAATGCATCCGTTTCGGCTTCGCACGGCGACGGAGCTGACCGTCGTCAGCACGTTTTGGGTCACGCCGCTTGCCACGGTCGACGAGAAAGAACCGCGCCAAGGGGAGAACGATCTTCCGGCGAAAGCGCTGCCGATCGGGGCGAACGTCGCCGTGCTCGGCAGCATCGATACGGGCCGGTTTGCCGATGTGGATCTCTATCGCGTCGCCGGCAAAAAAGGGGCGCATCTTTCGGCCGAAGTCGCTTCCGTCTGGTTGACGGAGTCGTTCTATGCCGGCTCCGAGGCGGACCTCATGCTCCGCTTGCTCGATGCCGACGGCAAAGAATTGGCGCGCAACGACGACAGCGACCTGCACATCCAAGACCCGATCGTCTCGACGATCTTGCCGCGCGACGGGGACTACTTCGTCGAGGTGCGGCAACGGATCTTCAAAGGTGCGTCCGGCGTTCACTATCTCGCGCAGATCGGCACGCACCGTCGTCCGATAGCGGTTTATCCGGCCGGCGGGCCGGCAGGCGCTCCGTTAAACGTCACGCTTCTCGGCGACCCGGCCGGATCGCTCGCCGGCAAGCTGAGCTTACCGTCGACCGTCGGCGACTTTGAATACTACGACGAAGCCCCGACACCGCTGCCGATGCGCGTCTCGAACTATCCGAACATCTTGGAAGCTGCGGATCAGGGGGAGACCAAGGTCGCTCGCTTTCCCATCGCGCTCAACGGCATCATCGGCGAGGCGGGCGATGCCGATGCGTTTCGGTTCTCGGTGCGCAAAGGAGAAGCCTATCGCGTGCGGACCTTCGCTCGCGCGCTCGGCACTCCGCTCGATCCCCGCATCTCGATCCGCTTCGCCGGAGCCGAAGAGCCCGAAGTCGAGGCCGACGACGCGCGGCACGACGAGCGCGACCTGTTCGGGATGCCCAGCTCGTTTCATCGCAAGGAGCTGCTCGATCCTTCGCTCGTTTGGACTCCGAAACAAGACGGCGAATACGTGCTTGCGATCACCGACATGCGCGGCCTCGGCGGCCCGACCTCGGTTTATCGAATCGAAATCGAGCCGGTGCGCGACGCGATTCACACGTACCTCTATGCCCCGGTGATCGACAGCGCGGAATGCCCGCGATTGACGGCGATCGCCGTGCCGCAAGGGGACCGCTGGACGGTCAACCTGCAACTCGCCGAAGGGCAAGGAAATCGATACAAGGGAGAACTGGAAATCTACGCCGAAGGGCTCCCCGCCGGCGTTCAAATGATCGCGCCGACGATTCGCGCCGGACAGAAGATCGTGCCGGTTCAGTTTATCGCCGCCGCCGATGCGAAGCCGCAGGGAGCGTTGATTCGCTTGCTCGTCCGGCCGACCGACCCTTCGATCGCGCTCGAAACCGGCTCGCACCAAGCGTTCGCTTTCCTCAGCCATTCCGGCGGTCGGGCCTGGCAATCGTGGCTGGTCGATCGCTACATCCTCGCAGTCACCGAGCGTCCGCCGTATTCGATCGAGCTGGTTGCGCCGCAGATCCCGCTGTCGCAAAGCGGCGAGCTTTCGATGCAGGTCAACCTTACGCGCCACGGCAGCTTCCGCGAGCCGATCGAGATTCAATTCGATTGGGTTCCGCCCGGCGTGCAGGCCCAGCCGACGGTAACGATCGAAGAACACGAAACGTCGAAGACGCTACGGCTGTTCGCCGGTCCCACGGCGCAGCCCGCGATTTGGAAAGTGGCGGCCACGGCCTCGACGGTCGGCGGCTCCTACTATCTCGGCGCCGGCCGGATTCGCAACTCTTCGGCCTTAGTCGAGCTCGCGATCGCCGAGCCCTATGTCGAACTGAAGAACAAACCGGCTGCGGTTCGCCGCGGCGAGAAGTCGCGAATCTTTTGGGAAGTCACGCACAAGAAAGCATTTCCGGGCGAGGCCGAAGCCGTACTCGTCGGCCTGCCGAAAGGGGTGAGCGTCGTGGCGCCGGGCCCGAAGCTCAAGGTCGGCGATAAGGAGCTCGTCTTCGAAGTCGAAGCCGGCGGCGATGCCTTGCTCGGCCAATATAAGGAGCTGACTTGCGAGATCATCGTCCGCCAAAACGGACAAGAAATTCGGCAGCGCACCGGCAAAGGGATTCTGCGCGTCGATCCCCCGTCGACCTCGACGGCGACCACGAGCACGCAGGGAACCCCACCGTGATGTTGAATACAACTCTTCGATTCGTTGCGACGACGCTCGCGGCCCTCACGACGATGACCTTCGTGTCCGGCGCGCTCCATGGCGCAGAGACTCCGGGCTTTCGTCGCGATGTGATGCCGGTCTTGTTTCGCGCCGGTTGCAATAGCGGCACGTGCCACGGCTCGGCGCGCGGCAAAGACGGCTTCATGCTCTC
>JAIOPP010000026.1 GCA_021413845.1 Planctomycetia bacterium
AGCTCGTTGGGCTATCGACCCCCGGCACCCGAGGCCGTTCAAGCTTGGTCTTTTCGCTACGCTGCGCTCCGCGAAAAGACCAAGCTTGATTCTTGAAGAAACTAACGCAACACTTGGTATCACGCGTGGGGGCAGGTCACCACTGCCTGATGGAATCAACCTATATCAAGGCGAAGGAAATCTTGGCATTTCGTTCGGCGAAGGCAAGTCGCTTTATGAATCGCGTTCATGGGACACCGATTCAATTCAGGCGTCATGTAACTTGCTTTCGACGAGCGACAAGCCGCTGATTCAAACGGGGCGGACATTCGGCGTGGTTGCCGACATGGGTCGCATCATCGAAATGAAAGCGAAAACGAATGGGCACAATACTGATTTGTTCGGCGCAAAGAACATGCACATTCAACTTGATCCTCGCAAGCGGTTCTTTGAAAATAGCGGTCCCGCACTCATAAATGACAGGTTGCTTGAAGGCGGGGCAGAAGACGACATTCCGATTGCGGCTGTGGATTCTGACTTTGCAATCTTCACGAATGAAGGTTTTATGCGACTAAAACCCGCTGGTGCCGATGACGAGTAGCAGCACTGATGTAGTCAGAAGAGCAGCCGCACTTACATCCCAGGAAGTTCAATCACGAAGGTCGGACCAGTGCGATTCGTTTACGAATGGTGAGTATGATACGAAGCAAGGAAATCCATCTATTAGGCGTGAGACATGCTGCTGAAAGTATTCGAGCCATGCACGGGCCATTCGGAATTCCGACGCTGTTAAAGCGTGCCGATCGATTAGCGGGACGAAAGTCTTGAGAAGAGCTAGAAAACGAACTCACTGGGCCGAGGCCAATAAGGGAGATTGGATGGAACGAAATCTCCAGGGTTCTTCAGAAACTTTGATCCGTTGAAAATTAAGCAAATCATCTCACGATAAGTCGCTCGTAATTCGACGAGCCGTAACGGCGACTTCATCCACCTCATCGTCAACGAGCCGTTCGGCAAACGGGAGCAATTCGGCCCCTCGCTTGCCGTGACGTTCGGTCAAGCCGAGGCCGATCAGCCTGCATTTGTAGAACGGATCGACCAGACAGAGACGTGCGACTGTAAAGAGCGCATCGGCGTCGTCGCTCAACCCTTCAACCGCCTCGGCCGCACACCGTTGCAACTCATCGACTTCCGGCGAACCGGCGGATTGCGCCGAGCGAGCATTATATGAACGCCGGCTACCCGCCTACCCGAAATCGAATCTCGCAAATTTTACCAGCGCGGCCAACTTTTTGGTTCCATGCCGGGGAAATCAGCGTCATTCCGTGGTGCATCGGCTCTGGGATGATTCGTCCCACCTTCACCTGCTGCCTGCAAAATCCCTTTACGCAAATTAACACCCGGACTGGTAGCGTCGCTGAGCGCCTCGTAATTCCCAGGCTCCGAAAAACGCTACGGCACCGTCCCCCCGTCGAGCGCGGCGCGAGATCATCGCGCGGACTTTAAAGTCGCTCGATCTACTTATCATGAGATCGGCCGAGTTTGCGATGGGCATGGATGTACTGAAAGCGCTTCGCAAGTGGTCGAGATCAAAACGACAGCATGAATTATTCAATCTTCAAGGAACGTCAAGCGCCGTTTTGACGTGGTGGATGGAGCGGTCTTCTTTTTTGGGGCAGTCGGCGTTCGAGCCAGATGCGGAGGCGTTCGTAGTATTGACCTGCCGATTCCGTCTCGATCTTCGTGCACTCGCCGAATGCGCTGATGCGTCGCGCGATCTCGATCTTTCCCGGCGGTTTCTTCTGAATTTGCTCGATCAACGATTGCAGTCCGGCGAGCCGTTCCTGCATGAGTTCTTCGGTCATGACGACATCGGCGCGGCTCTTATGTTGCAAGGTCGTTTCGTTTGCTTCGCGCGTCGCTTTTCGGCTTCGGTCCATTTTGCTCTCCGTTACGTTCGCTCGAAAGTTCGTCGCCGACCGTTCGAACCGATTGTGTCCCGTCACCCTAAGGTGACCTGTACTGCGTGATCGCGGCGATCATCGACCAGCCGCACTGCGAGCTCGGCTTGATCGACGCCATCAACCGTGAGTTGCTTGACCGTCGCGCCATCGCCGCCGCCGGCGATCGTGATGTGATACACGGTCTCTCGATAGCGGTAGTGGATCTTGAACGCCGGCCAACTCGCCGGAAGCCGCGGCTCGAAGCGGAGCCGATCCACTTCCAGTCGCAGACCGACGAGCGACTCGGTGATGAGCCGGTACATCCATCCGGCCGAGCCGGTGTACCATGTCCAGCCGCCGCGGCCCGTGTGCGGTGCCACCGAGTAGACATCGGCGGCGACGACATACGGCTCTACGCGATAGGTCGAGATCTCTTTCGCCGATGAGCCGTGCGCGATTGGGTTGATCATCGAGAAAAGTTCCCAAGCGCGCTCGGCTTCTCCCATCTTCGCAAACGCCATCACGGTCCAGATCGCCGCGTGAGTGTATTGGCCGCCGTTCTCGCGAACGCCCGGCACGTAGCCTTTGATGTAACCGGGATTAAGGGCCGACTTGTCGAACGGCGGGTCAAGCAACTGAATCAACCGCGAATCGCGACGGACGAGTCGGCGCTCGACGTTCTCCATTCCCTTGTGCGCCCTTTCGAGTATCCCCGCACCGGAAAGCACCGCCCAGCTTTGCGACAACGAATCGATCTGACAGTCGATGTTCGTCGCCGAACCGAGCGGCTCGCCGTCGTCGAAGTAGGCCCGACGATACCAATCGCCGTCCCAGCCGTGAGCTTCGATGTTGCCGCGCAACCGGCCGGCTTCCAGGTCGTAGCGGTCGGCACGCGCGATGTCGCTGCGGCTTCTCGCCAACTCGGCGAATTGCGTCAGTACGTCGAACAAGAAGAAGCCGAGCCACACGCTTTCCCCTTTTCCCTCGGCGCCGACGAGGTTCATTCCGTCGTTCCAATCGCCGCAGCCCATCAACGGCAACCCATGCTCGCCGAAGCGCAAGCCGTTCTCGATCGCACGGACGCAATGCTCATACAGCGTGTCGACATCGTCGGAGACTTGCGGCAGATCGTAGAACGCTTCTTCCTCAAGTCGAAGTGTCCGAGCCGTCAAGAACGGCACGCGTTCTTCGAGCACGCCCGTGTCGCCTGTGCCGGCCACGTAGCGACAAGCCGCGACCGGCAACCAAAGATAGTCGTCGGAGAAATGCGTCCGCACTCCTCGACCGGCCGGCGGATGCCACCAATGTTGCACGTCTCCTTCGCGGAACTGATGCGCGGCGGCGCGCAGTAAATGCGCTCGCAAAATGCCGGGCTCCGCATACTGCAGCGCCATCGCATCTTGTAATTGATCTCGAAAACCGAACGCTCCGCCCGACTGGTAGAAGCCGGTTCGGGCCCACATGCGACACGCGAGCGTTTGATAGACGAGCCAGCCATTCGCGAGAAAGTTGACCGCTGGGTCTGGTGTCTCCAAGTACACCGTGCCGAGCGTGCGACCCCAGTATCGCCATACCGCCTCGAGCGCGCGTTGCGCATTGCCGACACCGCGGAACCGGTCGATGAGCTGCCGCGCATCGGCCTCGGCGTTCGCTGCCCCGAGAATAAACACGATCTCTTTTTCGTGTCCGTCTTCAAGCTCCCATTGCACCTGCATCGCCGCGCAAGGATCTAGGCCCGGCCCAACGCGACCGGAAAGCCGCACGCGTCGCAGCGCCGCGGGATTGGCCGGCGTGCCGTTGCGGCCGAGGAATTCCATTCGGTCGGCGGTTACCGAGCGCATCGTTTCGCTACAGTCGACGAACGCGACTCGCTCGGAGAATTCGGTGCTGTATGCGTTGCGAGCGAAGAGTGCGCCGGTTGCCGAATCGAGTTCCGTGACGACGTGCATCAGCGTTTTATCTCGCAACTCGCCGAGCACCCATTCCCAATAGCCGGTGACGGAGAGCGAGCGAGGCCGGCCCGAGCGATTCGCGATCTTGAGCTTGATGAACTTCACCGGCGCATCGGTCGCGACGAACATACAGAGCTCGGTGGCGATGTCGTCTTCCGTGTGTTCGAAGATCGAATAGCCGAATCCGTGCCGTGTGGTGTATGGCTCTTTGCCGCGCGCCGGGAGCGGGGTCGGCGACCAGAAGCGACCGCTCTGTTCGTCGCGCAAGTAGAATGCCTCGCCGCAGACATCGGTCACCGGGTCGTCGTACCAGGGGGTCAGGCGGAACTCGTGGCTGTTCTCGATCCAGGTATAGGCGCTGCCGCTTTCCGAGACGACGGTCCCGAAGTACGGGTTGGCGAGCACGTTCACCCACGGCGCCGGCGTCGTCCGTTCGGCGTTGAGAATCGTGACGTATTCGCGACCATCGGAAGTGAAGCCGCCGAGGCCGTTGAAGAAGACGAGATCGCTCCGAACGTGCTCGGCCGTCGAGAGCCGCGGCGCTGCCGGACGCCGCACGGGCTTAAACGGCGACGGAAACAGATCCGACCGGCCGCGACGTTCGATCTGCTCGGCGAATGTTCCTGCGTCGTCGAACAAAACCATTCGTGCGACGGTTAGGAGCAACGTTCGATCTTCTTCCGAGATCTGTTCGCCGCGCCGAATGAAAATCCCTCCCGGCTTGTCGAACATCACTCCTTCCGGGCTCGATACGATCAGATCGTGAATCGCATCTTGCAAGGTTTGCCGATACACCGAATCGTCTTCGTTCCAGACGACGAGGTCGATCTTCAAACCTTTCAAGCGCCAATAAGCATGTGCTTGCACGGCTTGGCGAACCAACTCCATGTTGGCTTGATCGCGAATACGAACGAGCACGATCGGAAGGTCGCCGGAGATACCGTAGCCCCATAGGCCGGACTGTCCGCGACGGTTGCTGCCGATCAACGCCGGCTTCGCACGACGCAACGACGACGCGTAAATCAAAGAACCGGCCGAGCGCGTGTAGACCTGAGCTTCGGCTTCCGTGGCATTAAGCTGCCGCAAGAGAATCGAACTGTGCGTCCAAGCGAGTTCGAAGACGCGATCCGAGAGTCGCGAATCGTGGTATTTGTCCATGATCACGGCGGCAGCATCGCGCGAGACGGCGACGCCCGTCACGAAATCGACGCGAACCGTTTCATTCGGCGCGATGAGAAGGACGCGGCGAATCGAAACGGAGGGATCGAGTACGGCCCCTTCGCTATCCGAAAGAATCGCTCCGCTATCCATCGCAGCAGGCGACGAAAGACTGCGCGACCGTCCGACGAAACGCATCCGGTCGGTCTCGAACGACGCTTCACCGACCGTGGTTCCTTGCACGGTCATGAGATGCACCATCCAGGGCGGAACCTCTTCGGCGGATCGGGCCCGACGCGTGCAGAGAATCGCCTGCCGATTGCGGACGAGTTCCGTTTGTACGAAGAGATTGCTGAACGCAGGATGCGCAAGGTCGTGGGCCGGAGCAGCGAGCACCACTTCGGCATAGCTCGTCACTTCGATCGTGCGCGGTGTGTCCGAACGGTTCGTGATCGAAATGCGCCGCAGTTCGACATCGTCTTCCGGTGAAACGGAAATCTCGGTGTACGTTTCGATTCCTTCGTCGCGCCGGCGAAACTCGGCTCGGGCCTGCGTGAAGATCGCTTCGTATTGCTTCGAGGGTTTTTGCGTCGGGTGGAACGCGGTCGACCAAAAGACGCCGCTCTCCTTATCGCGCAGATAGCAGAACGAGCCCCAGCAATCGCGGGTCGCGTCTTCGCGCCAGCGCGTGACGGCGAGATCGCCCCAGCGACTATAGCCGCCGCCGGCCGCCGTGATCATCAAGTGATACCGGCCGTTCGAGAGCAGGTTGATCTCCGGCGTCGGGCCGCTCGGATCGGTGTAGATCCGCATCGCACCCGGCTCGGCGACGGTCTCGATGCGCGTCGCATCGGCCTCGGCGGCGTGTGGAAAAATCGCGGCGGCTGCTTTCGGAACTCGCTCTTGCAAGAGTAAATCGGTGGCGAGCAGCATCGGATCGGCTTTGAAGCGACGTTGCATCGGCCGGTCGGCCAGCACGTAATCGATCGCCAGCAAGCTCATCCCTTGATGATGGGCCATAAACTGTCGCACGGCGACGCGTGAAGCACCGCGCGGCAATCGCGATGGGGTGTAGTCGATGGCTTCGTAGAGACCGTAGGCTCCTTGATGTCCGTCGTCGGCGAGCCGCTGCATGTTGCGACACGCGGCATCCGGCGCGACCATTAGCGCCAGAGCGCTCGCATAGGGTGCGACCACGAGATCTTCGGCAAGTCCGCGCTTGAGCCCGAGGCCCGGCACGCCGAACGCGCGATACTGGTACGTCAGGTGAACGTCGACGGTATTGAAGCCCGACTCGGAGATGCCCCACGGCACACCACGCTGCCGGCCGTAGTCGATCTGCCGCCGGACGACGGCGCGGTAGGTTTGATCGAGCAGCGTGCTTTCGTACGTCGGCATCACCAAGAGCGGCATCAGATACTCGAACATCGACCCGCTCCAACTAAGCAAGGCCGAGCCGCCGCCGGTCGTCGTGAGGATCCGGCTGAGCGCAAACCAATGCTCTTGGCTCAGTTTTCCCTGCGCGATGCAGACGAAGCTGGCGAGCCGCGCTTCGGAGGCCAAGAGATCGTAGAAGCTTTTGTCAGGCCGGCGTTCGCCGACGTCGTAGCCGATGATGAACAAGCTGTGCTTCTCGTCGAACAAGAACGAGAAATCCATTTCCGCTAACGAGCGACATTGCCGAGCTGCAGTGGAGAGTTTTTCCGTGCGGTCGCTTGCGAAGCGAGCAGCACCGTCGACTGCGGTGCGTAGTTGCGTCCCCCAAGCTGCGATGGCGGCGCAAGCTTCGGGATCGGAGCATGATTTCGCGGGATCGTCTTTCAACAAGTCATCGAGCAGCGGCAGGACGGAACTGCGCAAAGCGGCGACACCGCTCAGCGTGGCTACGGCATCAAGCTCGGCTTGGATCTTTTCGAACTGCGCGATCGGAACGGCAAGTGCCGTCTGTCGCAACGGCAACGCCGGCCGATTGAGCGACGTCCAGGGAGTAAGACGTCGGAGGTCGGCGCGATGATCGGCGCAGTCGTGAGCGAATGCCCCGACCCATGCGCTCAGTTCGGCGTCGTCCGTGCTCGCGGCAGAGACTTCCGCTACGAGCGTCGCCAAGCGATCGAAAAATACCCCGGCCGATTTCGGCGAGAATTCGCGCGGCGTCAGTTCACCGACGAGCCGCTCCAGCATTCTCAGCACGACGACGGCCGACGACGGCAGCCCTGCGGCAGCATCAGCGCGATGGCGCTCATGAGCTGTTTCGAGGGCGACACGCAACGTATCGCGCAGTCCGGAGAGAAACCGAGGGGCGACCAGCGGTGCGTCGATCTGTTCGAGCAAGCCCATTCGCAGCACCAGCAGATTGCCGGCGAGATTGCCGCTGTCGACGGTCGAGACGTAGAGCGGCCTTAGCGGCGCGAGCGAGCGTGTGTCGTACCAGTTATAGAAGTGGCCGCGGTAGCGCTCCATGCGGTCCATCGTGCCGAGTGTGCGCTGGGTGCGCTCGAGCAGTCGACCGGCCGAACAATAGCCGAGATCGTAGGCCGCGAGATCGGCCAAGAGGCCCATACCGAGGTTGGTCGGGCTCGTACGCGAGGCGACCTGCGGGGCCGGGTGTTCTTGGTAGTTATCCGGCGGAAGCCAGTTCTCTTCCTTAGCCGCAAACGTTTCGAAATAGCGCCACGTGCGCCGTGCGACCGCACCGAGAAACTCTTGCTGTGAGTTCGATAGTCGCACTTGCGGCGGCGCCAACGGTCGGCTGAGCCACCACGCAACGGCGGGCGAGCACATCCAGAGAATCAAGAACGGTAATGCGACCGGAAGCGCGGCGCTGGAGAACAAGAATAGATACGCGCCGGCGAAGAGCGCGATCGTGGGTCCGAACCACATCGTCCTGTAGAAGCCGACCAGATCGGTGCAAGGGCCGCGCTGCGCGTCGCTCGAAGTTTTCCATTCGAGGAGATTGCGTCGGGTCCAAGCAACGCGAGCGATCGTCCGTGCGATCGCGTCGAGGCCGATGTAGGCGTCGTAGGCCAAGAACAGAATCGTGAACAAGGCGTGTGCAGCGTGCGTTGCCGCGGCCGACAGCGAAGCCAAAAGATGCGCACGGAGCGGGATTTCGGCTTGCTTGCGAGTCAACTCACGCAGCGTCGACAACAACGGAACCAGCCCGACGGAGAGCAGGGTCAACGTCGCGGCAATCCATGCCGACGTGGAGCCGTGGGCCCAACTTCCGAGCAAGAGAGCCGTGCCCCCGATCGCCGTGGCGCTGCGACGGAGATTGTCGAAGATCTTCCACTTCGACAGGATGCTGATCGTATTGCGAATGAGTTTTCCAGCGCGGTCGGGCACGCGAGGCAGAGTCCATGCCGCGATCTGCCAATCGCCCCGCATCCACCGATGCCGGCGACTGACATCGGCCATATAGCGCGAGGGAAAATCTTCGTATAGCTCGACGTCGCTCAACAGGCCTGAGCGCGCGTAAGCGCTTTCGAGCAGATCGTGGCTGAGGATCTTGTTCTCCGGAAAGCCGCTACAGGTCTGCTCGAAGGCATCGACGTCGTAGATACCTTTGCCGACGAACGAGCCTTCGCCGAAGAGATCTTGATAGACATCGGAGACGACGCGCGTGTAAGGATCGACTCCGACATCGCCGGCAAACAGTCGCACGAACCACGAACGTCGCGCACTCGGCAAGCTCACGCCGACGCGCGGCTGCATGATCCCGTAGCCTTCGACGACGCGGCGGAGTTGCGAATCGATGACCGGACGATTAAGCGTATGCGCCATCGCTGCGACCATCTCGCGTGCCGAGTCGCGCGGCAACTGCGTGTCGGTATCGAGCGTGACGACGTAGCGTACTTCGGTCAAACGCCGTGTATCGCCGACGATCTGCGAGAAGCGTCCGGTGCTGCCGCGGAGCAGGTCGTTCAGTTCCGCGAGCTTGCCGCGCTTCCGCTCGTAGCCCATCCAGACCTGTTCTTGCTCGTTCCAACGCCGAGGACGATGAAATAGGAAAAAGATGTCGCTGCGCCGTTCATCGTACTTCTTGTTCAATCGTTCAACGCCTTCGGTCGCGAGCCGGACGAGTTCATCGTCTGCCGGCATGTGCTCTTTCGGCGCGTCTTCGAAGTCAGTCAGCAAACCGAAGTGCAGGTTGTCGTCGGCGTTCGCGAGATAACGTACTTCCAAGTCTTCCAGCAGCCCTTCGATCCCCTCCGGCCGCGCGAGCATCGTCGGCACGACGACGATTGCTCGTTCTTCATCAGGTATTCCTTCTTGAAAGTCCATGCGCGGCAGCATTCTCGGACCGACGAAGAGCATCGCCAGCCAATTGACGACGCCGATCGCCAACTGCGCGGCGGTGATCACGGCGGCGATCACAAGTAGACTAAGGACGACGTTCGATGTTCCGCTCCGCGCTTCCGCGAGCCACCAAGCGGCCGTGCCGGCGCCGGTGATCGCCGCAACGGAGACGAGATAGAGAAAGAGCGGATAGCGCCGTCCGAGCTCGTTGAATTCGTCGCGCAACGTCGGCCGAACGCCGGTCGCTTGATCCAGCGCTGCGCGGCCGCGGTCGATGAGATAGAAGCCGACGTGCGCAGCCCGTTCTTCCTGACCGTGAAGTGCCGCCGCCTCTGCGAGTTGGATCGCACGCCGCGCGACGTCGTATTCCGATTGGCGGCTGCGCTTCGAGATTTTCTCGATCTCATGTCGATAACGATCGCGGGTCGCGAAGTCCATGCGCGCGTACACGCAGCCGGGATCGTCGAACAAGGCCTGCTCGACGACGCTATGGCTCTCCGTGAACTCGCGCCAGTCCGTGAGCCCGAGAAACCGAAGGCTGTTGATGCTGTTGCCGATCGAGATTTGATCGGCCGCTTGCGATTGCCCTTCGGCGCGCACGAGTTGCTCGATCGTCAGGCCTTGCTCGGAACAGCGTTGCTCCAGCCAAGTGCCGGCAACTGCGAAGTTCGAACTCTGTGCTTGGAAGTGTCGCGTGAGCTCGGCGAGGAACGCACCCGATAGAGGAGGACTGGAGCGGGCCATGTCGGCGAGTACGAGGATCAGGTCGCTCGGATTGGTCTCTGCGACCTTAATCATCCGCGCGGCCCAATCTTCGGCGAGGTCGCGATCGAAACGGCCGGCCGCAATGCGGGCCGCGACTCGGCGCAAGTTTTCGATCAACGCCAGCCGCAGCATGATCGGCACGGCCCAGAGCTCGCCGAGCTTGAGCGGTTGGATCGTTTGATACGCCGAGATGAAGCCGTCGAGGCCGGCGGAATCGACCTTGCCATCGACGTGCGAGATCAGCTCCAGCGCAATTCCGTACACGCGCGGATAATGGACCGACGGGCCGGCGGCTAGCCGCGGAAGCTCGCGGCTGTAAGACCGCGGCAAGTGCCGACGAACCGTGCGGATTTGTTCTTCGATCAGATAGAAGTTATCGATGAGCCATTCGGCTGCCGGCGCATTGCGGCGATTATTTACGAGCGCCGCGTTGACGAGATCGTGCGCGTGGGCGATGACTCGTTCGTTGTCGTTCAGCCGAGGAAGCAATCGGTCGGCTTCCGCGCCGGTCGCCAACTGATGCCCGGTCGCCGTGACGAGTGCCTGGTGCCGAAGCTGGTCGAGGCTATAAAGCTCCGCCCTCAGCGGCTGCTCTTTCGCCCCTTGATGTAATCGCCGGTCGACGCGCGACGACTTTCGACGCCGAAGGAATTGGGAAAGCCACCCGACCAGCGGAGAAAAATCCACGAACGACTCGCTTGATAAGACCACAGCGCAGCAACGATCTCCGCGTCTCGATTTGGGTTCGAGAGCAAGATTCGTTAAGAATGCCGGTCGGGATCCATAAGATCCGGAGAAAAACAGCTCGAAACAAAACTGCGACGCCTAGCAGCCGCAGCGGGAGCGAGAGAATGAGGTCGCGACAACGTCGGAAGACCCGGCAACGCAGACATCGTACCACAATCGACGTGCCGGCGGTTCGCTAATCCGACCGAGCTCGCCTATCGTACCGCGGTGTTTAACCTGATGAATTACGCTCGGCACGCGACGCGGCCCTTGACGAAGTCCCACGGCCGTCGCCTACGCGAGGCCCAGCAGAGTCCGAGGAAGATCTCCTGAGTTGCGCGCTCCGCGAGTTCGAGGAGGAGAACCTTCAACCCCACGCTGCGCAGCCTATCTTGCCGGGCGGATCGCTGCCGGCTGTCTCTCCTCTACCGCCTTGATCTTCTCCGGGGCCGGCGCCTTGAACTCGCCGTCCCCCACGCGGATCTCGACCGGCGGCGTGGCGATCTGGCCGCCCCAGAACGCGCGCGCTCGGTCGACCCCGTCCCCTTGGTATCCATCCGCCTCGTAGTAGCCGGTTACGGTGTAGATGCCTTTCTGAGATGTGTCGAGTCCGAGATCCTTCAGTGACTTGACGATCACGTCGTTCGCAATGCCGGCGAGCGTCCACGACTTCCCGGGTTGGATCGTGATCGGCGTGGGCACGTTCTTTCGCCACTCGGCTTGCTCCGGCCGCCGCAGGATGCGGCTCTGTCCGTCCGGCGTGACGACAAGGTAGAAGTCAGCGCGATAGCCATTCGAGTATTTGTTGTCCCAGACGAGAATGGAGTTGCTGCCGTCCGCGGGCTTCACGTTGCGCAGGCTCATGGTCAGCGAGATGTCGTCGCCGGGCTTGATCGTGGTCTGCTTCACCTCCAGGCAGGCCTGCAGGCCGTCGGCCACATCGCCCCAGGTGGAGTCGGCGGTCCAGATCTCATCCTTGCCGGGGCCGGGAACTTCGAGACGTTCGGTGCGGGGGATCCAGGCACAAATGGCCTGCCAGCCGGGTCCGTTTCCACCAGCCGCCATCCGTTTTGTTTCAAGCCAGAGCCGCAAGTCACCCGCCACCTGTTGAGCGCCGGAGATCCGCAAGTTTTCAGCCTGCATGATGTCGCGCCAACAGACCACTTTTAGGCCTTTGGCAAAGGTAGGCACAGCTCTGACCTGATAGTCCCACCGCACTGCCTTAGTCTGTTCCAGCCGATCCAGGAACACCTTCTCCTCGGCCGCGTTGCGAATCACTGCAAAGCCATTGTAACCGAGCATCTGCAGCGCCTTCGCGCGCCCCATAGCGTCGGTCTTGGTGCCCCAAAGAAAGTCGTTGACTTGCACCCTTGCATTACTCTCCGGCGCGGGCTTGGGCGTCTCCGACTTCGGCTGCGCGTTCGGCGCCGGCGCTGCTCCGCCCGGGTCTGGGGCTGGTTGATCTGGGGCCGGTTGGGTCGCGGCACCCGCACCGGTCAAAAGCAGGATCGCCGCCGTGACCATCGCCGCCAGTCTCATCTTCGCCATGAACAGCATATGTATCGCTCCTTTACGCGGGCCAGATCTCCGAAGGCCTGGAACGGGCCGCTCAATAGCCCGTTCCTTCGATCATAACATGTGCCTGCGGCCGTCTCGAAAGGGGCAGCCACGGTTATTTGATACCGCTCGTACGAGAAAAGGCCGCGTTGTCGCCAGCCGTTTCGGAAGCTAGAACATCGAGATCGAGTCATCCCTGATCGGCCGCACTTCGGCGGTCTAATTCTTGTTAGGCGACTATGGATCCACGCTCCGAGATGCGGGAACTAGAGCGTCTCTATGGACGACCGGGCTTGGGCTCATTTACCGACGAGTTCCGTGCCCTGTGGAACTCTAGCAAGTGGGGAGATCGAATCAGAGAGGACCTGATAGAAGCACTAAAGCAGCACCAAACCGAAGCAATTGAAGACAGCATTTTGTACCTCGAAGAAAGTCCGCGATATTTTAATTCCGGCTACCGCAAGTGCTCGATCGCGAGCAAGCTCAAGAGTGCGCCCCTAACGTCAGAACAACGGCAACGGTTGTTGGCTATCATCCTGCGCGACGCAGCGTCTAAACGTATTGGACCTGAGTTCAGTGAATATGCGAGGTTGGCAGCAACTATCGCAACGCCCGCATTCGTGGATGACGTCGTCCGCCTTAGGGATAAGTCCGAGGGTTGGGTTCGAGAGCGATGCGAACGGCTCCTGGGGCATTGTCGGCGCGCCTAAACACGCGATCCAGCCGACCCGCAAGTCACGAAGCCGATTAGCTCGTCGGCTTCGAGTGCGTTAGACTCATGGCGAGCCCGTTTGCTTAGAGCGGGCGGCTAATTATGAGCGTTAGACTTATGACCAGACGCTCCAAATTCGTCGTTGCCGCTGTGACGTTGAGCTTGGCAGCGACGTGGGTAATGTGGCCCCCACCGCCCTCGGCCGGGAACGCGGAGCACATCGCGTATCCACCTGATTACTTGGACGTTGCCGAAGCCGTCTTTCGCCATCAGTTCGATCACAACGCGTCCGGCACACAACGCCGGGTAAAATACTTCTTCCTCAGCCTTGAGGCGAACGACCCGCCAAACGCCTTTCTAGCAAGGTTTGCAAATGAATGGTGGCCCTACGTGCGTCCCGCATCTATGGAAGCGCAGTTACGCGGCCCCAGATTGATCTTCTCCATTTCGTCCGTCAAATGGCTCGATGCCGATACTGCTGAGGTTGAAGGCGGCTATTATCACGATACTTTGTCGTCCTCCGGCAACCTTTACAGAGTCGAACGGCGGGCTGGCAAATGGTCCGTCACAAAGGATGAGCTAAAATGGATTTCGTAACCACAGCGGCATAGTCATGCATGCCCCGAGGCCGTCTAACAAGTCGCTCCACCAGACGCGGCAGCGTATACTCGTTTCCCAGATCAACACGCACCTGCCGCCGCGCAGGTGAGCAAATCGTTAGGCGTTAAAGGGTGCAGCGGTGTCTGGTTTCCACTCAAAACCGTCGCCAAGTACCGCAGCCGATCTTGCCGGGCTCCGTACCTCGTCACTCGCCGAGTTGCGCGCCGCCCGCATTCGCCGCGTCGCGCCGAAGTGGCTGCTGGTGCTTGCAGAATGGTCGAGAACACTAGCTCGCGCATCGTCTGTGGCCGTCGTTTTAGTTACGGGCTTCGGTTTCGCTTACTATCCGCGGCCTTGGTGCTCGCATTGGTCACCACGGAAAACGCTCAGTGTCGAAATCGTGGACACCGGTGCGGGATTCGCCATGCTCTCGCTATGTTGCTGCTTCCTAGCAGCATGTCTGTCGACTAGTTCGTGTACGTTCAAAGAACGCCCTTTGCGGCTGGCCGTTTGCCTCAATATCGCTGCCGTGCTTATGCGATTGTTTACGCCGGCTTGGTAATCGCACGATTTAGCTCAACGTCTAACCACTCGCTCCAGTCGACGCGATCACGGCGGTTCGACGAGCACGTTCCGCAGACGACCACGGATCCGTCGGTGTTGCCGAAAATAGTGTCGAATTGCTCCGGCGGCTAACCCGCTGCGATCCTCGGGAAGGACCGTTCAGCTCGGCAGGCATGCGGCATACACACGGCCGAGGTTATCGGAATAGAGCTTGCGCAACTGCGGTTCATCATAGCCGCGACGCAGGAGCTCGGCCGTCAACATCGGTAGGTCGCCGATGTGGTTCATCTCGGCGGGCCATTGATCGTCGTCGATGCCGTTGACGTCGGGTCCGAGCCCGACGTGTTCGATTCCCACGAGCCGGACCAGATAGTCGACGGCATCGGCCAGATGACGCACGTTCGCTCCGCGGATCGTGAGGACAACCGGATCGGCCGGCAGGTTGTGATCGTGGTAGAACCGGTCGCGGGCCGCCTGGTCTTCGCGCAGGCGGATGCGCTCGTCGGGGTCGCGGGTTCGGTCGAGCACGTATTGATTGTATTTCCACTCCCGCCGCGACGCCCCGCGGTTCGCATACTTGGTTCGCCAAGCCTCGCTCGTCAGCATGTGATCGGCGAAATGGACGCCGATCACTCCGCCCGAACGGGCGATTCGCCGCAGTGTTTCATCGCGCAATCCGCGCGACTGCGGCGACACGTCGCGACTCATCGTGTGGCTGTCGTTGACCGGCTTCACCGAGGCCTCGACCAGGGCCGTCGCCGTCTCGTCGGAGGCGTGGCCCGTGTCGATTACGATCCCTAGCTTGTTCATGCGCGCTACGACTTCTCGTCCGAAATCGGTCATCACCGGAGCATTCATGCCGTTGTAACCCGCACACCAGCGATTGTGATACTGCATGGCCGGATGCGTGGCTCGCACGCCGCGGCGGAAAAACAAATCGACGGTGTCGACGCCGAGCGTGTGATTGTTGCCGATCAGATGCATGATCACGCCGATCGAGTCGTCGTCGGGCCTAGCAGCTAGTTCGCTTGCGCGAGTGATCAGTCGGGTGCGCGGGCACGCCTCGATCGCGCTGCGAAGCTCGTCGATCCGCTTGAGTTGCCGCTCCAGCAACCATTCATCGGATCCCGCCATCACATAGTTGCGCGGCCCGATTTGGAAGTACGGTTGATTGGGCCCGCGATAGCCGAAGCCGACGGACGCGATGAAGGTCCGCACGCCGGCCGCAGCGAGTTTTTCCAAATCGCATTGGCGGCCGCCGCGCGCTTGAAATTGCTCCGGATGAAACACGCAGTAACCCAGAAACACGGGTATGGCGCGGTGCAATTTCTCGGCTTGTTCCAGCCCCTCCGGACGAGCGCCGAACGTCCGATCGCGAGACGCGATGAGAGCCGTCGCGGCGGCGGATCGAATCAGCACGTCACGACGCGTAATCGTCGACCTCGAGGTCATCGTGAATCTCCGGGAATTCGGCTGGTCGCGTTCTCCAACTACAGGATCCATGTCATGCCGCTGCAACTAGGCAGCGTCTATGATGTCCGCACGGAAGAGAGCGAGTTCGCCTTTCGGCGATTCGCCGACCTCCTTCGCCGAGATGTGCCGAGTCGACTGTGATAATGCCGCCGGTGGCGCAACGTCGGCTTACATGGCAGCTTCACGAGCCGGTTGGAAGGAGATCAGCAACCATTCGTCCGCGGCCGGCGCGGAACGAATGATCAGCTTGACGTCTCCCAATTCTTGCTCGTGGCTTTCGCGCTTGCCGAGGTACGCTTGATAGGCGGCGGTCGGCGGATCGGGCAACTTCGGAACGGCGGCCCCGTCGACACGAACCGTATTCGGCGCGCCGTGCTCAAGCTCATTCACCAGATCGCGCGTCGCCGCAGCATGAGCGGCCGGTGTCAATTGAGCGATGAAACTGTCGGCGATGTCGCGGGCAAAAACGTCGGTCTTAGCATTGTTGACGAACGAGCCGGCGAGCAATAAGTCGGCGGCGACGATTCGCTTGTCGGTGCTTTCGGTGAGCTTCACGAGGACGAGCTCGCGGAACGGTCCTTGCTTCGGTTGGAACGTCCATTGCGTTCCGGCTTCAAACGCAGCACCTTCGCCGACTCGAACCAGATTGAAAAACCGAAACAGATCGGATTTCTGCGCCGTAGCGAGCGACTCACCCCAGAGGCTCTTCAACTTCGCGCCTTCGCCGGCAGGAACGGGAGCGACGTTATTCGGAGGCGGTGCATTAGGTCCGGGCGCCACCGCCGGGCCGGTGCGGGCCGTGATGAATTCGTGCTTTTGCACTTTGCCGTCGCCGTCGGCGTCGAGCCGTTCCCATTTGCCGTCGAGTTCGGTGCCCGACAGGTAATTGTCTTGATTCCAGTCGAGAACGAGCCACGCTTGCTGCGGGTTCGCAGCCGTTTCGGCGAAGCGTTTGTCGTAGGCACGACCGGCGACGAATTCAGTCTGAGTCACTGCGCCGTCCTTATCACCATCGTAGCGTGCCCAAAGGGTACCGCGAATCTCATCGCCGCTCGCGACACCGTCGCGGTTGCGATCTACATGCGTGAAGTGTTCCGCGACATCTTCCACCGGTGAGGCGGCAAGCGTTGCTGAAACCAGTAGGAGAGAAAACAGGAACGTAGCAGCGGAGCGGAACGGTTTGGTCGTCATGGGAGCCCTGCCTATTCACTGGGGAATTAACCGCGAAACCTAGAGCGAATACCGGCCAATCGGCGAGCATTATCCGGCGTCCCGAGCGACACGACAAGTAGGCTGGAGCAAATACGGAGACGAGATGCCGACCTAACTGGCGGTGAAAGCGGTAAGAGCCGAGCACGGGCGCCGCAACTGGTCCAAGGTCGGACCGAAGCTCTTGGCGAAGGCGCAGCATCCGGAGCGTCGGGCGAAGATAGCAAAGGGCGGCCAGACCGACGTCACGCATATGCGGAAACACGACGAGCGTTCGCAACGGGTGTCGGCGACGATTGGCGTCGGTGATGACCGGCCTCGTTTAAGGCAACACATTCAGGCACGCAATCTTGTGGTAGACGGAATTCACCGCATCGTAGCTCTCACTTAGAGTTTGGAAGGCTTTCATTCGGCTGTGGAGCGCCTCGTCGCTAAGCAGCCGGCGAAGGTCGGCCGCCACTTGATGGCTTGTCGGCCGGAGTTTTAAGCCGATACCGCGATCGATGATTCGTGCTGCGTGGTCGTGCTGATAGTAGTCGTGCGGCCAGACGAGCATCGGCACGGCGTGTTGAATGCACGCGTAGGTAATCCCGGTTCCACCATGAATGATTGCCGCTTGATATTTTTCCAAATGGGGGTCGTACGGCAGGAAGCCGTATTTGTACAAGTTACCTTGAGCCGTGCGGGTAAGATTGCCAGGCTCGCCAAGCGTAAAGTGGAAGTCGCATTCCGGCATCAGTCGTGCCGTTTCCTCGATCAAGCGCTTCGCCGGGAACGTGACTGGCAGGCATTCGCCTTATTTTAGGTAGTGCGTTTCTCAGGCGATCCGAATACGAACAGACCATGGTGCGGAACATTGATACACGAGCATGCTTTCGGGTCGCGAGCCGGGAAAGAAAGATGCGAAAAACCCGAGATACGCCGGATCTACCTCCAGGGCATGCGCCCTCTTGCTCCCATGATGAGGCGGCTTACTATTGCCCTCGCTCTTTCTTTAAGAACATGCGATCGGCTTCCGACAGCTTGTCGAGCGGGACTTCGAGGAACTTGCCGTCCGCCAACTTTAAGACCACCTTCCCTTTGCGCACCTCCACGAATGTCGCTGACACGCTGAAGAGTCCGTCGCTGCTCGTCCATTTCCGAACCTGACCCAGGGGCCCGGCGATTGCGGGGGGACGCGCCACTCTGAGACGGAAGTTGTAAAGCAGTTCTTTGCCAGACGTATCACGAATCGCGACAACGACGCTCTGAAACTTCTCACCGGCGATAGGCTTCGGCCACGTAAGCAAGCCGGTCGGAGAGACGGTCAAGCCTTCCGGTCCACTTACAAGACTGCATTTAATTTCGCCGCGATTGGAGCGAAGGTCGAGTTGATGCGACCAGGATGGATTTTCGAGAGCGATCTCGCTCGGCGGCGGCGATGCGACGAAGAGATAGGCTTCTTTCCGCTGCGACAACTCACGCTCGAAGTCGAAGTCATGAACGATCATGCTGTCGAACTTGTCGGGGATCGTCACGATCACCGATAAGTGAGGAGCGAAGAAGAACCGCTGGCGCAACGGGGGTGTTTCGTGAGGACCGTCCGCCACCAGTGCATCGATATCGTGGAGCGACAAGATCGGTCGGCTGATGCCCGGCGTGAAGATTTCGACCGGCAACTTTCCAAACTCCCGGTCGTTGCTGGAGCGAATGTAGTGCATCGAAGTGAGTGGTCCTCGCATGGCGGGCACGCTCACAGCTCGATCTAAGTTCGGTTGAAGCTCGAATTTGCCGAGTTGATCTCCTTGTCGACTAAAAGACCCATAAGGTCCGATCAAGATCTCACCATCCGCGCTCGGTTCCCAGTCTATCTGGGACATTTCATCGATCCTCGTCGTCGTCGCAACATCACCGTCGAGGCGCATCACGATCGAAGACTCAATTCCCACGAAACTGCGCCCATTCGCCGAGGCATGCCATGTGGCCGCCAAGGGAAATCCTCGCTGCGATTCGGCAAACGTCATTTTTCGTAGACGCAAAGTCGTCAAATCGATAAAGGCAAAGCTCGACGCGGCGTGGCCGGGACCGTCCTTCGGTAGTAAAACGGCGACCAACGGACCTTGCGAATCCGCGCCCGCCGCCAGCGTTGCGATTTGCGCTTCGTTTTCGAACGGCACGGTTTGCTCTCGTTCGCCGGTCTTTAAGTCGTAACGTGAGAGCAGTTTTTGGGTCGGCAAATAGACGACGAACTTATCGGCGGTGCCGACGATCAACGGAACTTCTTCGACGGACAATTCGTGCGCAACTCGGCGCTCGACGACGTCGACCACCACGATTTTCTTCTTTCTGTCTAAGAAACCGATGAGATAACGGCCGGCGCCGGCGGCGATCACGCGCTGCAACGAACTCTCGAGTTTCACGATCGAGCGATTCCGTTGTACTTGCTGCTCGGCGACCGACGGTTCGATCTCGAACGATTGACTGGTTTCCGCTCCCATTCCGTCGGAAAGTCGAACTACGACCGATTGCTTGTTCGCGAACGACGCCGGCGCGGTCCAGCGAATGACACCTTCGGGAGAGATTTCCATTCCGTCCGGCTTGGTCTCGAGTCGGAACGACGCTTTTCCGCGGCGAGTCTTGACGTCCATTCGATATTCAAAGAGTGTGCCCGGCGCTACGTTCGTCGGCGGCAACGATGCCGCGAAGAGAAAGTCGCGGGTCGAAGCGGCGAGCAGTTCTTCGATGTTCACTCGATGCACGACGAGACGATCGTTCGACGGCGGAACGATCACGATCGCTTCGGCCGAAGGAATAAACGTCAATCGCGCATTTCGAAGCGGATCGCCGATCTTATTTTTCGGGAACTCGGGGGGCGGGATTCGCGAAAGAAGAACGAGTGGTTCGGAATCGATACCGGCCGACAGCTGCAGAGGATGGAAGCCGCCGGGTGGAGGAGGGAGCCTCGTCCAACTCACGAAGTAGTCCCCTTCGTTACTAGAAGCAGTTACAAAACGTCGTCGCCATCGATGCGATAAAGCGGCGCTGTGTTTAAGTCGAGCACCAATCGCTTGCCGTCGTCGGAGAGCGTCATCCCTCCTTCGCCAAGGCGAAAATCGTTTGAAAATGCGCCGACACCCAGTCGCAGGCGATCACCGTGGATGCGGTGCCGTAAAACGCCGTGCTCGACATCGAAGAGGACCATCAGATCACGACCGATCGCATAACCTCTTGTCGATTGAGCACCGACGGCTAGGTACATCGCGTTCGGCACGGCAAGCTCGAACTTCAAGTCCAGCGTTTCCGGATCGAGAATCCAAACGATCCCGATTCGTTCGAACAATACGCATAGCCCTTTTTCGCAATACCCCAGATCTCGACACTCGGAAGGTAACGCGATGGTCCGTCGGTCAACCCACACGGCGGAGTCGATCTTATGCAACACATGCTTGCCGTCCACGACGTAGGCCCATTTGCCGTCACGAGACGCCGTGACCCGATGGGCTTGAAACCCTTTCACCGGGGCGAGTTTCTCGTCTAGCCGCATCCACGACAATGCGGGCGCTCGCTCGAGCTTCGTGCCCAAAGGTTTCTCGACGTCGATCGGATTCTCTCGTTTAAGCGTAACCGCGTTCCCAGGAGGGTGATCGACGATCGATTCCTTGCCGGTCACGATGAGTCCGCCTCGCGGGTGCTTCGCCAGTTGCAGGCGATTTTCAAAGCGAACGCGTGCCAATTCGTCGCTGGAAGTCCAAAAGCTAAATGGTTGTTGTGCCCCCAGAGGTTGATATTTACCCTCGGCATCGACGTAAACGCATCGGCAAAAGAATTGCCGAGTGCGTATGTCGATCGGCGTCGGAAACTTTCCTGTCCATGTTTGCAAGTGCGGCCAATCGCCGAGCGACAGTGAAGAAGCAACTTGCGAATCGGCTGGTGTAGCCGGTCGCAGATCGATTTCGAGCGCACCTTTCGCCGGTCGATTTATCCATGTTCCATCTTGCAGCGTAATTTGAGCGAGCGTCGGGTTCATACGCTCGACTTCTACGGCCAGTAATCGCAACTTGTCCGAGATGGGCAGGGCCGGAAATTGAACAAGCTGCAAACTCATGATGACTTCCGCACTGTCGAGTCCGTAAGTCACTCGATTGCGAACGGCAAGAACTTGGGGAACCATCAATTTTCGGAGCGACTGCATCGACGTCTGGCGAAGCGAATCGAATGTGTATTTCCGATCCATTCGCGGTGTCGATTCCGGGCCGTTGGATTCAACGATTCTCGAAGCATAAGCCGGCCCGATTGCAGTTCCATCGTGTGTCACGAGGACGCCGTGCGTCACGTGAGTTCGTTGCGCAAGGTCCGCTAAAAATCCCTGAGGCGTTCCTTGCAGGTCGCGGTATTGTTCACGGACGAACGCCTCCATGACGATGCGCTCGACGACGGCTTTCTTATTTTCTATGCGGATCTCATAGCCCGAGAACAATAGACCGTCGCCTCGGCGAAACGTCGGTACTCCGACCGGATCGAACGGCGGAGGAAGCTCTGCCTTGGGTGCCGCTAAAAGAACCAACTTCGATCCTTCGTCGAATGAGATTTTTTCAAGTGGCACTCGACGTGTGACGCCGGCCGACTCGATCAAGGCGTGTGCTTGGCCGGTGGAGGAACCGAAGTACGTCACTAAGGAATCGCCGAATGAGGTATCGGCCGCGACGTAACGATTGCGGGTATCTTCGGCGAACACCGTTCCACGAACGATTGTGTTGGATCGGAGCTGCGACGATAACTCAACGACGATGTGAGAATCGGCTGCGTTGGGAGAAGGAAGAGAAGCCTTCGTCGACTTCGACAGGGCTCTCACAAAGTCTTGATCGGCTGCAGAAAGCCTCTCGATCCCGACCTCCAAATCGACACCATCGGTTCGGCGCAAGATCACGCGACTTCCGATACGACGCACGAATTCGGCTGAGACTTCAAATGTCGCTTGGCTGTCCTTCCACACGCGTAAATGGGCTTCGGCTCCGAACGTCGGCGCGAAGTAGAGAGCGTCGTCGATCATGGGGAACCCTATGACCGCAACTACGAACGTCGCGAACATCCACTGGGTCTTCTTCGCGGCAGCCATGAATCGACCCCCACAGAATTACTAGATCTTAAAGGGGATTGTAGCCCACCCGTTAGTCAGGTAAATGGTTGATCGAAAGTATTAACACGAGAAACCGGTTGCGGTTTCAAAACGGTAAAGAAAATCAAGGCAGAACCAACGCCAGACGGCAGTTTCAGCGTCGGCGAACCGCGACCGGTACGACGCCAACGGCAATCGGGATAGCTCGGGCTACGTGACCGATGCGCATAACGGGACGCTGGAAGACGCGGAGTTCGTCTACGGTCACTTGATCGAGCGCAAAGTCGATACGACGGCCGAGACAGACGGCTCGTTCACGATGGCCGACGCCGACAGGGAACGCTCCATCTACGACCGCAACCGGATCGTGCTCGCCATGCACGCCTCGGGCGGCTCAGGCATCGACGAGGTCGGCCGCTACCTAAGGGGCTCGCAGGTCAATCAGTTTCTCGCGCAAGAGAAGTCCGCCACGCTCATCAACGCCGTAACGGCGCAGCTCTGGCCGAACCGATGAACCTATTGAAGATGATTCACCGTAAGGAGGGGAAGTCAAAGAAGTAGTTGCATCCAATGTCACCCGATATGACGCCCTTAGGCATTGCAAAAGGTCGAATCAGGTGTCAAAGTCGACCACGAAATAAGGGGTTATATCGATCAAGGCCTTGTCGCACAACAAGTTGCGACAAGGCCTTTTGTCGTTGATGCGTACCCTCTTTCGTTTTGACCCAAGGCGATCGGTGACGAAGCCGCGAGTGCGCCGGCTATCCGCGATCCTTCCTCGATGTGGTCAAGACCGTGAGTAGATCTTGGAGAGTTTCCAAGCTCACCGGCTTCACGAGGTGATAATCGAAGCCGGCATTCTTGGCTCGCTCCTTGTCGCTTTCTTGGCCGTAGCCGGTCAACGCTACGAGCGGGATCTTTTCCAGACCCGGTTCGTGGCGCAGACGCTGTGCGAGTTGATAGCCGTCGATGTTCGGCATTCCGATGTCGGAGATCACGATTTCAGGCTTCTCCTGACGCGCGATTTCCAGTGCGGTCAAGGCATCGTTCGCGGTGGTGACCCGTTGCCCCATTTTCTCGAGTAGCTTTCCCAAAACGTATCCCGCCGACGGCGCGTCGTCGACAATCAAGACTCGGCGACTCGGCAAGACCGGCGAACTACTAGACACAGGAACTTCTGCCAGTGGTCTTTGCCGCCCATCCGCCGGCAAGGGCAACCGGACTACGAATTCGCTCCCTTGCCCTGGGCCGTCGCTGCGCGCTTCGATGTGGCCGCCGTGCATTTCCACAAATGTCTTCGTCAACGTCAAACCGATACCGAGGCCCCCTTGGGAACGGCTGATCGAGCTGTCGAGTTGGGCGAACATGTCGAATACTCGGGGCAACATTTCCGGAGAGATCCCCAGCCCGTTGTCGCGAACTAACAACACCGCTTCGGATCCGTCGATTTGCGCGGTAAACCAAATTTGTCCGCCGGGCGGAGTGTACTTCGCCGCGTTGTTGAGTAAGTTGCCGATGATTTGCGCTAAGCGAACGGGATCGGCGTCGAGGAAGATCGGCTCCGGCGGAAGAGCGAGAGCCAACTGGTGCCGAGCAGCCTCGATGAGGGGCCGGTTCGCTTCCACGGCGGTCGCCACGATTGTCGCGAGTTCGACGGATTCCTTCCGCAACTCGATCTTGCCGCGGGAGATTCGTGAGACATCGAGCAGGTCGTCGATCAGGCGGACCATGTGGTTGACCTGGCGCTCCATAATATCGCGCACTTGCGTCAACGCCGGACTGAGATCACCTGAAAGTCGCAAGAGATGCAGCGAGTTTCGGATCGGGGCCAACGGGTTTCTCAACTCGTGAGCCAACGTCGCGAGAAACTCGTCTTTGCGTCGGTCGGCGTCTTTCAAAGCTTCTTCGGCTAGCTTACGACTCGTAATGTCATGCGCGGTGCCGTCGAATTGGAGCGGCTTGCCGTGTTCGTCGTAGGTCGTGCGCCCCGTGGCCCGAATCCAGCGAAAATCTCCTGTGTGAGATACGGTACGGTATTCGATGTCGTAGGGCCGGCCGGCGTAGACGCACGCTTCGACGGCTTGGCGCGTGGGCTCCCGATCGTCCGGATGGAGGATCGAATAGAAGAGTTCGATATCGACCTCGGCGTCGGGATCGAGCCAGAACATACGTTTGCAGCGTTCGTTCCAAATAATCTTTCCTAAGGGCATCTCGCAATGAAAGGTTCCGACCTCCGAGGCATTGATTGCGCCCTCCAATTGTCGTCGCAACTCATTCGCGGCTTCTTCGGCGCGACGGATCGACTCGATCTGATCGCGGATCTGATATTGCCGCTCGCGACCGCGAATCGCCGTCTGGACGGCACTCACGACCGAGCGCACAGGTGCGGGACGCTCTAACAGCGTCACGTTGCTCAGGGCATCGAGCGCCCGTTGGGCTCGGCGCGACAACGGGCTCGGCTGCAACAAGACGACGACCGCTAGATCCGACCAAGCGGGCTGATTCGCAAGTATCGTTAGAACTTGCCCGAACTCGAGAGAGGCCAGCGCATCGCCGGTCAGAAGCAGCGCATCGGCTCCACGTCCGATCTCGCGCGCCGCATGATCCAAGTCGCGACAAACCAGGCAACCGACTCCCGCTTTCGCTAAGAGTGCGCACGAAACATCGCCGTCGCGCTTCGTCGGTGCGACGACTAAGATACGTCCCGTGGTATCGAGCGGACGCACGCTATCCGGCATGCTCACCTCGTGCGGCATTCTCGATTCGATCCGAAGCCGGCACCTCGACGGGAACGCCGGTTAGAACGCCCCGCAGTTGCGAGAGCGGTTCGCTGAGGTGGATTCCATGCTCGTCAAAGTGCATTTCTCGGATGCTTTCTTCGTGCGCGCCGCTTCGCTTCTTGACGACGGAAATCGCTTTCTTCACTTTCCCGGCATGTTCGAAATAGCGAAAGAGAATCACCGAGTCGGCGAGGTAGCTGGTGTCGACGGGCGACTGCATATGAGTTCCGACCATGCCGTGCTGGGCGACCACCATCAGCGTCGTCGCGCCCTGACGCCCGAGATACGTGAGGAGTTCATGCAGTTGAGCCGTCAGGAATCGTTCGTCGGGCATCGCATGCATGTAGCCGTTGAGACTATCGATGACGACGACGCGGGCCTTGTCGTTTTCCATGGCATCGCGAACCATATAAGCGAACTCGCCGGGCGAAAGCTCGGCCGGGTCGACTTGCCGAATGCGGACATTGCCGGCGGCAGACCCTTTTTTCAAAGGGATCCCAAGTCCTGCGGTTCGCGCTTCCAGCGTCGCCTCGCTTTCGTCGAACGCGAAGATCACCGCATGTTCGCCTCGTTCGGCCGCCGCGACGGCATATTGAACGGCGACCGTAGACTTTCCGGAGCCGGCCGGTCCCATAAGGAGCGTGCTGGTACCTCGATCCGGTCCGCCGCCCAACAAGGCATCAAGAGCCGTCACGCCGCTGGTAATTCGTTGCGGTGCGAACGGCTCGCTGTGCTCGATCGCCACGAGTCGCGGAAAGACATTCAACCCGCCGGCACGAATCGCGAAGTCGTGAAAACCGCCGCGGTAGTCCGTGCCCCGAAATTTGACGATTCTTAGCCGCCGCCGCTCGGCGCCGTAGGCCGGAGAGAGTTGTTCGAGTGAAATCACGCCATGTGCCAAGCTCTGAAGTTGCAGATCGGAGCCTTCCGAGGTGCGGTCGTCGAGGAGAATGACGGTGCACTTACGACCGATGAAAAATTGCTTCAGCGCGAGAATTTGCCGCCGATAACGGAGCGAACTCTGCGCGAGTAATCGCATCTCCGATAGGGAATCGAAGATCACGCGGCTCGGATTGAGCCGGTTGACGGCGTCCAGAATCTTCTTGGTCGTCTCGATCAACTCCACTTCCGACGGTGGATACATCGTGACTTGCGCATCGGCTTCGAGGTCGTCTTCTTCGGCGACCAGTTCGATGATCTCGACGCCATCGAGCGACCAACCGTGTGATGCGGCGCCGGCGAGTAACTCTTCTTTCGTCTCGGACAAAGTGATGTAGAGACATTTCTCCCCGAGCCTCACTCCTTCCAGCAGATATTGCAGCGAGAGCGTCGTTTTGCCGGCCCCCGGATCGCCGTCGAGCAAATACAACCGATTGGGAAGGAAACCGCCGTACAAAATTTCATCGAGGCCCGAGATTCCGGTCTTTGAGCGTACGACCTCGCGATTCCCGCCGATGTTGCTCATTATTTCGTTTCCTATCTCGAAGGATGCAATGGCGTTTCGAGTTTACGATCGAGCGTTCGCCATATCTAGATTTCGCTCTCAAGGCAAAACCGGTGCCGGACTCTTTATGAATTAACGGAGGACACGATACCGCTCAAACGCCGGTCGATATTCGCTCAGCTTGTAAAACGAATAACCAAGTTCGATTCTTCGAAGTGGCGCACAAGACCGAACCACCCCTCAGAACTGGTTCTGCCGTCAGCGTATGGGTCGCTGGTGGCCGTCAAGAAAGCCGCAGAAACCGTCGACTGAACGAATAGCCACTGCTTGCTACGGCCCTACCGCCATTTCGGCGGCAGAGGGAATCCCAGCCGCATGATGCAACGGTCGCTCTTATCAGGGGTCCCACATGGCGTCGGCAGCCGAGGGCCTGGGAACGATCGCCGTCTTCGTCGGAGTGGTTTATTACCTCGCGACGTCGCCCACCGGATGCGGAGCGATTCCCGCACTCGACGCGAATGATCTCCGGCCGGTCTCCGCCATCCAACTCGACGAACGTGCGGCGAGTAGCCGAACACGGAACGATGGGATCTCCGCTCTGATCGCCGATGGCGTAATTTCCAACGTCGTTATGGTCGGGACGACGCCCCAAGTATCGACGGGGCCCGCGTGGCACGGCATCTCGTTTGACGACCAACAAAACTGGATGAGCAAGATCGCAACGCAATACGCCGACCCGCACGATGGCATGGTTCGCCTAACGGATGGGCAAACGGCGAAACCGCTCGGTGCGTATAAGTTCCAGAGCGGTTTAAAGCTTTATTGAAGCGTTTTGCAATCAACTAGCCGGCACCGCACACGAAGTGGTTTCGATGGCGAGCGACCCGGATCACCCTAAGGAGCAGGATAATCATGTCTAAGAATTTGGGTATGAAGGTACTCGGCGTCTATCTGATCGTCGTCGGCCTTATTCCTCTGCTAGGTCTAAGTATCGCAAACATCGGAATTGTCGTAGCAGTGCTCGCCGTAGCGGCAGGTGTGTTGATCCTGATGGGCCGGTAAGCCGTCAGCTAAGTAACTCGCGCACCAACTCCCGATCATCCGACAACTACATCGGTCGGCCGTTGTGGTCGGCGATCGTTAGCGCCGGATCGATCCCGAGATGACGATAGAGCGTCGCCGGAACGTTGGACGGCGCGTACGTTCATCCGCTCTATTTGGGGCTCGCTTTCACCTCTCCGCGTTTCGTCAGGGCTTTGAGTATGCTTTCGCTGACGCGGTCGGCGAGTTGAATATTGCCGGGACCGTTGAAGTGCACCTGATCGCCGGCGAGCCACATGCCGGCGTTGGGAAGCACGAACTCATAGAGGTCGTTGATGACGACGTCGTGCGAAGCGGCCACTTCGGCGGCTGCGGCGTTCAGTTGCTTGATCGCCTCGAAGCGCTCCCCTTTGCGGCTCGTGATGGGAGTGGTGCTCGCCCAGATCAGCGTGGCCCCGGTCTTTTGCATCTTCTCGACCAGCTGCGTGAGATTCTTGCGATACTCGTCGGGCGCGTGTCGCTGCTTGAGTTGGCCTTGTTCGACGGGTTCGGGAAATACGAGGTTCCCACTGGGGCCCAGCAGGTGCGTGTCCCAAATGCCCCAGTTGAAATGAATGACGTCCCATTTGCCGTCCCCTAACCAAGCGTCGATTTGCTTCAAGCCGTGGGCCGTGTGCTGGCAGTTTTCGTTCGGCCGTAACACATCGGCCACGGCTTCCAGCTTCTGCTTGACGAGCGACGTATAACCAAGCGAAATCGAATCGCCGATGATCAGCACCCGAGGCCGCGACTTTTCGGGCGCCGCGCCGCGAGTCGCTACGTTGCCGAAGAAGCTCGCCACGAGCGCCATCGCGATCAGGCGCAGGAAATGGAAGCGCGTCATGAGAAACTCCTTGGGGCTTACGGGAGTCTCGATCAGATCATCGCTGAGATGCGGCTGCAACAGCGACGGCAACTTTTCCTGATCCGCGAACTTAAGCTCCGGCCGCAACGCTTGGGCGGCGGACGGTGTGAATTATCTATCGCAGTTATGATTTATTAATGCATCCGAAGTGAAGTCGGCTAAGATGGCGTCGCTCTACGATGAGCATTCTTACCCCTGCCGCCGGCCTTTCGACAACGGGCGCAAATACCATGCAGCTAAGACCGACCGCTCTTTTAGTCCTCATCGGACGGTGCTGCACGATCGCCGCTTCGCTCATCGTCGTCGCTGCACCAAGCCTCGCGCAGGCACAAGCGGCAGACACGGCGCGCGGCGCTGCGGAGTGGGTTATCGAGCAAGGGGGCTCGGTCGGGTGCCGTGTGGAGCGCGGACAAGTCTTCGTTCGTCAAGGTGTGCCGTTTCCCAACGGTGAGTTCACCATCAACCGAGTAATGCTCAATCGTGCGAACCTCACCGATGACGACTTGCGACGCCTGAAACCGCTCGACGATCTTGAGTATCTCTCCCTCGTCGGATCAGCGATCAGCGATGCGGGGCTCGTTCATCTCGCCGGTTTCGACCAACTCGGCAGCCTCACGCTCAATGCAACGAAGATCACCGGTGCCGGCATGATCCACCTCACGAAAGTGAAGAAGCTTCGCAGCTTGCAGTCGATCAACACGAGAATCACCGACGACGGATTGAAGTCGCTCGCCGGCTGTCCGCATCTCACGCAAATCAATGTTTCCGAGACCGACGTCACGGATAAAGGAATCGAGCATCTCCGAACGCTCCGCTACCTCAGCGAATTGAAGCTCAACGGAACGGCCGTGACCGACGCCTGCCTGCCGTCGCTGGAACGGTTTGAAGTGCTGACCTCGCTCTCGGTCGACAAGTGCGCGATCACCGATGCGGGGGTGCCGGCGCTGGCGAAGCTTAAGCGGCTGAGAACGTTGAATGTGCGCGAAACGAAACTCTCGGCTGCCGGGCTTGAGGCGCTGAAGAAGGCATCGCCGCAGCTGGTCATCAATGCAAAAGGAAAAGGGGATACGCTCTTAGCCGGTGCGGACCCGCCTCGCCCCGGCGCGGTTGCGGTGCCAGGGCGGACTTCGGCGCCAACGCTCAAAGTCACGACAAATTCGTTCGTCAGGGTGGAGCCGATCGACCAAGTGTTCGAAGCGCCTCTGCCGAAGTTCCTCGAAGGGGCGACCGTGCACGGCCATACCGGCTACACGCCCGGAGCCGATCCGAACGATGGGTTCGTCGACATCGAGGTCGGCAACGAGACGGCCCTTTATCTGGCCGTGACGTACATCGGAGGCACCAACGAACCAGGGCCGGCCCCTACGACCTACAACCGATTGCTGCGCGACGGTTGGGTCGATGTCGGCAATCTGCGGACCCATCCTTCGGATCCCGTGCGGGACCTGCTTTGGAAGAAGGTTGCGGCCGGTGAGAAGTTCCGTTTGCGTACCAGCCGGCATTTCATGCCGTTGGTGATCGAGCCGAAGCAGGCCTCATCGAACCCGCTCGACCAAGTGCCGAACGACACGATGACCGCTTCGGCGGCGCAAGAGACGACGCGCTCGAAAGTCAGGCATTTGCTGCAAGGGCGTAAGTTCGATGAACTGGAGGCGCTCGCGGCGACGCTGAGGCGCGAAAAAAAGTACGACGCCGACGGCGAAGCACAGCTGGAGATTTTTTACGACGGGTTGATTGCTCGCGGAGAAACCAATGCCGAATGGGAAGACGATCGAAAGCTCTACGAAGCGTGGCTCGCGGCCAAGCCGACTTCACCGGCCGCGCACTACGCCCTGATTCGCTATTGGACGAAATACGGCTGGTTCGAGCGCAATAAGTTCGAGCGCGATCAAATTCCTTCCCGCGAGGTCTTCAAGCTCTTCAACGAGCGAGTCAAAGAGTCGCAGAAACTACTTATCAAGACTTCGGAATCCGCCGAACGCGATCCGCACTTTTATGTTCTGTTGATCGATTTGATACTATACGCCGGAGATAAGCCGGAGCTCCTCGACAAGGCGATCGCGAGTTCGCTGAAATTCGATGCCGACTACCTACCGCCGCTCGCCAAAGGAATGCGTTACTTTTTGCCCCGTTGGTACGGTGGTGAAGGAGACATGGAGAAATACGGCGCGCGCGTTGCAACGCAAACCAAAGAGCGCCACGGCGACGCGGTCTATGCGCTCGTCGCGATGCGCGGCGCCGAGTTCGACACGCCCGAGGTTCTCAAGCGGCATCATTTCGACTGGGAGCGCGTAAAACGGGGCTTCGCCGACCTCCGCAAGCGCTTCCCTAAGTCGTTCGCGTACGACAATTGGAACGTCAAGTTCGCCGCCTTGATGGAAGATCGGACCGAGACGCAGGCCGCCTTCGCGCGACTCGATGCGTACCCGAAGGCGATGTACAAACTCGACAAAGAGTTAGAGAAGTGGCGGCGCTGGGCGAACACCGACTTCCTCGCAGGCGATCAACTCGCCGTCTACGAGACCTTGAAGCATCCGGTTCGCCGACTGGAATGGACGATCGACGACAAGCATTGGGTCGTGTTCGACGACCAAGCCGAGTTGGCGGTATTCGATGCGGCCGACGGGAAGTTGTCGTCGCGCGTCGCCACCTATGCAGCGGAGCCGCGCTTTGCGTCCGTAGTTCCCTTCGGCAAAACGGCCGTCGCCGTCGGAGCGGACGGCAAGGTGCGCGCCTACAAGATTCCCTCGGGCGAGGCGCGCGAGCTCGGCGTGCATGAAGGGGGCGTGCGCGATGCGGCCCTCTCGAGCGACGGCGGCGAATATGCCACGCTCGGCAACGACGGCAAGATCAAGTTCTGGGAGCTCGACTCGAAGGAGGAGGCCGCCTACGAATGGGACCTTTCGCCGATTCGCATCTCACGCCTCGCCTTCATTCCGAACAGTCGGAGCATCGCGATCGGCGACTCGGATCATCGCGTCGGCTTTTGGAATCGCGACACGAAGCAGAAGTCGATCGATCTCGCGCCGCGCAATGCGGCCGTGCGAGCGCTCCGCGTCTCTCCCGACGGCACGATGCTCGCCGTACTCGCCGGAAACGAACTGACGCTCTGGCGCTTGAAAGAGTGGGAGCTGACGGCGACCGTTTCGGTCGACGGCTATATCGTCCATGAAGGGTTGGCCTTCTCGCGCGACGGCAAGTCGTTGGCCGGCGCGGCGACGCGCCGACGGCGCGCCGCGGTTGCGACGGGGCCGGGTACGGAGTCAGGACCGGGGCAGCGGCCCGCGCTCGAACCTTCGCCCGCGCCCGACATTCTCGTCTGGAACACGGCCGACGGCACGCTCCGCCGGACGTTACGCGGCCACAAGGCGCCGATCCGCTCGCTGAGCTTCAACTCCGACGGCACCCGACTCGTCAGCGGGAGCGACGACATGACGATTCGCGTTTGGAAGACCGACTGACCGAAAGACGAACGCTACTTCTTTCGTTTGTACCGCGTAATCCCTTCGCCGGCCGAACGGTCGAATGGTTGCTCGGGCCAGGCCGTCTTCTCGCTGAGGTACATCAAGCCGAGATGGTCACCGTTCAGTTCGACCAACCTCCGCTCATACTTCTCGCCGACGAAAGAGACCTCGTCCGATTCGGTGCAGTTCAAGGTCAAGGTCGGGGGCAGCGCCTCCCAATTCAGTTTCCAAGTTCCCGCGAGGCGGTTTCCGCCGGGCGAGTAGCCGCGTCTCTCGAACGTGCCATCGGCCTTGACGATCAGCGTCCCCATGCAGGGCCCGCCGACCCAGGTGCCGTGCAATTTCGATTCGAGCTGCCCCGGTCCATCGGCAGCGTGAGCGAGTGCCGTCGTCGAGCAGAACGCGATCAGGGCTAAGAGGCGGATCATCGCTACTCTCCGAAGATAGGAACTCCCGTATGTTCTGAGACGATGCAGGTTCACGGAAGGTTCCCGTTCGATAGGAAACGATCCGAAAAGACGGGGCGGCCATGGCGCGAATGCCCAACGGCGACGAGCGAACAACCGGACGTTGCGCCTGTAGCGATTGTAACGCCGCCGGCTTCGACGGTCCCGCTTGTGACCTAAGTTTGCAGCGGATGCCCGGCTCTTCGTCGTCGGGCCCGATCCTTCTGCGAGCCGGCCATGCATCTCAGCACCTCCGTCGATCTGCGCAGCAAGACGCGCTTAGTCGGCCTCGATCTATTGCGCTTGTTCGCCGTCCTCCTCGTCCTCGGACGGCACATTCCGCTTCCCCCGGAGAGCGTTCGAATTCCTCTCCGCGGATTCTTCGAATACTGGTTCCGCGGCGGTTGGGTCGGCGTCGATCTGTTCTTCGTCCTCAGTGGTTTTCTCGTCGCCGGATTGCTGTTCAACGAGTATCAAGCCTGCGGCACGATTTCGCCGTGGCGGTTCTACGTGCGCCGCGGCTGGAAGATTTATCCCGCTTTCTACGTGATGATCGGCGTCACGCTCGCGTACTACGCCTACCGCGGAGTGTACTTACCCAAGCCGGCTGTTCTTTCGGAACTGCTCTTTCTGCAAAGCTATCTGCCGGGATTGTGGAACCACACCTGGTCGCTGGCCGTCGAGGAACACTTCTACTTGCTCTTGCCGCTGGTGCTCGTCGGGCTGTTGCGTTGGAACAAGAAGTCAGTCGCTCCGCTGCGATCGATACTGCCGCTGGCAGGCGTCGTCGGCGCGCTCTGCTTATATTGGCGCATCGCGCGCTGGGAAGCGCATCCCGTTTTCGATAACCAAACCAATCTGTTCCCCACACACTTGCGGCTCGATGGTCTGTTCTTCGGTGTCGCGCTCTCGTATCTGTATCACTTTCACAAGCCAAGCTTCATTTCGCTGCTCAAGCCTTGGCGCGGTGTACTCCTCATCGCCGGCTTGCTGCTGTTGGCGCCCGCGTTTTATTGGACTTTTGCGGATCCGATTTTGTTCACCGTCGGCTTCACGATGTTCTACATCGGCGGTGGATTGCTGCTCGTCGGCGTATTGCTGTGCGATCTGCCGCGCGACGGCTTTGTCGGCGGAGTCTTGAAGCGCCTCGCGAAACTGGGGTCGTACTCTTACTCGATCTATCTCTGGCACATGCCGTTCCTGGTATGGGGAGTGCCGCTCGTGCAACGCATGCTCGGCCGCCCGCTCGGTTTCTCCGGCGCCGTCGTTGTGTATTTATCGGGTTCGCTGGTCTGCGGCGTCGTCATGGCAAAGTGTGTCGAGATGCCGGCGCTTAAGCTTCGCGAGCGCTGGTTTCCGGCGCGCAGCCCCGAGCGATAGAAAGCGATCGCCTGTCCGAACTTCGGGACGCGCGAATGGTCAAGCGCGACGCGCTATTAGCGGCTCTCACGCTTGCGGGCGCTACCACCATCCCCAACTCGACCAGACGAACAGACACATGTTCACCGTGATCGTGAGGCACCAACTAACCGGCCAGACCGGCGCGATTCCGTGACCTCTCGTCAAACGAAACAGAGCCGCGGCCATGATCGCCACGCTCGCCAAGACGTTTACCGCCGACACCCATATCGGGGCTTGCGATAGACACAGATTGACGATCGCCGCCGGCAGCAGAGCAACGGACCCGATCAGGCAGATCCGGCCGAGGTCTCCCCAATACACTTGCCGCAGAGCGCCGGCGAGCCCGATGGCCGAGGCGCTGATTTGCACGACCCAAGTAAAACTGGGAACGAGCATTCCCACAATCAGAACTTCCATAAGGCCGGCGCGCTCCGTCGTCCAAGCCAACGAGCCGGAGAAGATCGCGGTAACCACCGCTCCGGCAGCAAACCAGCCGGCAGTTTCGAGATAAGAATATCCTCTGGGAATTCGGCTAGAAACTACGTCCATGAATGCTCCTCCTGTAGTCGAACTAGTTGCTACCAGGGACAGCCTAACACGTCGCTCCCTCACGGCGTAGCATGCGGACCCTTGCCCGCGGGTGCCGATTTGCCGGGTGGCGACCAAGATTGATCTTGCCCGAATGCATGCCGACGGCTTGAATGGTCCGCCCGGCTGCGCACCGGCCGAGTTCTCGACAATCGTTTTCTCTGCGCGCTTCCCTCTCCTTCTCAGGTGTACGTGAATGCATAGTCGATTATCACGCGTGACGAGCGGTGTGTTGGCGTTCGCGGCGGTTGCGTTGACGGCCGCTCCGAGCTGGGCTGTTTACTATGCGCTGGGTCCGTCGAAGGACGAGTGGGGATTGAAGTACGAGGTCGAGGTGAGTGCCGCGGATCGCGACATGCTGAACGTCGCCTTCACGCTGGCCGACGAAGGGAGACTGAAGCCCGTTCATTCGTTCACAGTGGTTGCTTTCAGTAAGCCGACCCGTGAAGGGAGCCGGACGTACGACGTGAAGGCGCCGCTCGAATTGAAAACGACCGCCGACGGCAAACGGGCGGCCCAAGTCCGGATCCCCAAGAAGTTCATCGATCAAGCGATGATTCGGGTCCTCACGCTCTCGGTCGACGGCCGGCGACAAACGGCCGGCGCAGCCTACTACGACATCCCGCTCGCGAAGTTCCTGAACGCAGCCCCGGCTGTTGCGACACCGCCGACACAGAAGATCATCAAGTAAGCAACGGCGCATGCGCGACACCGAACACGTCGCCCCCATGATCGATCCGGCGCACCGCTACCGCGACCGATTCAGAAACGACCGATTTGTCGCCGGCCGTTCCGCACGTTAAAACATCGAGATCGAGCCATCCCCATTCGGCGGCCGAATACCTGTTAAGTCAGGCATGCGCCATATTCATGAGCGATAACTCAGTGCATCTGGCTTCTCGCGCGCTAAGGGGAATTTTACTAGCTCTCATGATCGTGAATTTAATTGGATTGTTCTGCCCCGTCGCAGAAAATCTTCATCAAGGAATGTTAGATAAGCCCGGTGATGAATGGTTCGGCTATGAACTAGTAATCTTTGGTTGCCTAGTGGCGATGGGCCTGCCATTCGCAATTGGATTAGTGTGTGTGATTGTTGCCGTACAGATGAAAACGATCGAGAGGAATGCCGTTATCGGCTTTTCACTTGCCTGGATCATTTACGCCCCGCCGATCATCTGGGTCTTGCTTACGGATAACGATACCAAGCGATACGGGTTTTATCTTGTATCCTTCCCTCCGATACTCTTAATCATCCCTGTCTTGATTGCATATAACATTAGAATCGTCCGTGCGCCGTAGGCGCAAGAGGAATCGGGGATGTGGCTCGGCAAATTTGCGCCTCTTGTCGCTCCGCGACCCCGACAACGAGTTGTCGGGGCCACCCTGCGATCCAGCCGACCCGCAGTCGAAGGTTGATTAGATCATCGATTCTGGGCGCGATAGACTGATGGCGAGCCCGCTCACTTCGAGCGGGCGGCTGATCACGATCGTTAGACGGAATTAGCTAGACCGATGCACACCGACGTACATCAAGGATGGACCTTCTGTTTTCGTAAGAATGTCCATATGTATTGCCACAGTCTCAAGGCAGAAAAGAGTGGTAGGCAGTACAAAGTCCCATGCGAGGACACACCGACGGGCTTCGTCGGAATATGGCCGTATGACCTGAAGCTCGACGATTCAACCTATCGAGACCTTGTAGAAGCGTTACTCGAATGGGCTGCTTCCCTCGGATTGAAGTACAGACTTTACAAGACGCGGGACGAATACGCGGGGTGGCACGGACAACTTTGTTGTCCGTGCGCCGTAGGCGTAAGAGGAATCGTTTTGCGTCCCGATAACTTTACGCCTCTTGTCGCTGCGCGACCCCGACAACAAGTTGTCGCGGCCACCCTGCTCTTGCACCTTCACCGTCGTACGTGTTAAGGCCATAGTGCGTCGTGTCGTCCGGCACCGAACAACCGGAATTCAAAGAGCAATTTTATCGGTCTCTTTGGAAATCGCATTACCTAGCGGTGTCGAAAATCGCTCCATAAGATAGAGGCTCACAAAGAATGCGAAGACATGTTCACCCACGATCTGACGATAAGGATAACTGCACACTCGAATGGTCACGAATATCCAAGCCATGATACTCGACCAAAAGGTCAATGCAATTAAATAAACGAGGCGATGAACATGCCTCCGTCGTACTTTCTCATAAACACCTAAGATAACGGAAAACGGAATACCGATACAAACCGCTCCCACGAATGAAACAAACTGCAGATTAAAAACCACCTGATCCCAACTTAGATCGATAGGATTCAGTGGTTCAACATAACTCCAGAGACCCATTAGCACTAGCATTTGAATCGCACCGACGAGTCCTACGGTGAACATGCCGTAGACAAGTAAAGCGCCGATCTTTTTAATCGTCCGCATGATGAGCTGAGCTTATTGATGTTTGCGCGAATAATGAATCCGTGACGCACAACGAAACCCGATTCCGCGATGCTCCGCCTTGGCTCAATCGACTCGCCGCCATGAGCCGTGCGAGAATCCCTCGTATCGTATTTTGGCATTGCTTATGCAGCGATGCGGGGTGGCACGGACAAATGTCCGTGCGCCGTAGGCGTAAGAGGAATCGTTTTGTGTCCCGATAACTTTCGCCTCTTGTCGCTGCGCGACCCCGACAACAAGTTGTCGGGGCTACCCTGCTGAGCGGCCTGTCTAACGTCTTCTAATCTGCCTCACGTGTGGCGGACGCGTCACGCTACGGCACGTCGATCTCATACAGGTCGTGCTTCCCGGAGCGTTCGCTGACGATGACGAGCCTTCGCCCTGTCGGATGCCAGGCGGCGTAGTCGTCGCGCTCGGGATGGTTCGTGAGCCGGCGCACTTCGGTGCCGTCGAGGTTCATCACGTAGATCTCGTAGTTGCCGTCGCGCGCGCTGGTGAATGCGACGCGCTTGCCGTCGGGCGAGAGGCGCGGGCGAATATCTTGGCCCGGCGAGTGGGTGAGGCGGCGCGCGTTCGAGCCGTCGAGCGCGGCCGCGTACAACTCGAAGTCGGAGTCGCGCGACGAGCCGAAGACCAGTTGCTTGCCGTCGGGCGAAACGTTGGGCCAGTTGTTTACGCCCGCACTATCGACCGTTCGCTTCGGGTCCTTGCCGTCGAGCCCCACGGTGAAGAGATGCTGCCGCCCTTCGTCGGCCGAGCTATAGACGACCGAAGCACCGTCGGGAGTAAACGTCGGTGAGCGCGGGCCGGCGAAACCGGAGCCCACGTTGATGGCGACTTCCTTCTTCGTCGCCGGCTCGCGGATCACGAGCACCAAGTTCAGGTTGCCCCGATTTTGCACGAACGAAAGCATTCGCCCATCCGGCGAGCAGGCCGGCTCGAACTCGGAGCGGGTCTCATCGGGATGCACCGGCTCGCTCTTGCCGTCGGCCGGACGGAGCCGCATGAGCCGCATCCGGGTCGGTAAGTCTTCGACGACATACAGCAGCTCGTCGCCCGAGCGGTCGAGGAACGTCGGCGAGGTTTTCACGAGGCCGTCGTTCGTCAGGCGGCGCGGCTCGGCCGAGGCCGACGGAGCGACAATCGCAAAACAGAGCGCGAGGAAATAGAGGGAGCAGCGGAGGGGGCTAGAGCAACTCATGGATCACCGTACCGCCGTCGAGCACTTTCATTTCGGCTCGGGCCTGCGTGTCGATGCCGGCCAACTCGGCGATCGTCGTGCCGACCATGAGCGGCGTGACCGGCTCGGTCGCCGGGTCTTCGCCATGTTTGTCGCTCGCGCCGATGACCCTGCCGCCGCGCAAGCCGGCGCCGGCCCAAAGCGAAGAATAGCAGCGGGGCCAATGATCGCGCGCGGCGCGGCTCGTGATGCGCGGCGAACGGCCGAACTCTCCCATCGCGACGACCAACGTCGTGTCGAGCAGGCCGCGCACGTCGAGATCGTGCAGCAAGGCGGAGAAGGCGCGATCGAAGATCGGGCAATGGCGATCTTGCAGCAACTCGAAGTTGTAGATGTGCGTGTCCCAACCGAAGTCGCAATTGGGGGTCATCGCCTCGACGTACTGACTCCAATTCAACTGAATATAAGGAACGCCCGCCTCGACGAGCCGGCGGGCCATCAGGCAGCTTTGGCCGAACGAAGTTTGGCCGTAGGCTTCGCGCGTTTGCTGGGTCTCGCGCGAGAGATCGAGCGCTTCGCGCGCGGCCGGCTGCGTGAGCAGATCGTAGGCGCGGTCGTGCATGCGAGCCCATTGGCCGCCGGCCAAGTCGTCGACTTCGCGCCGCGCATGGTCGAGCGAGCGGAGCAAGCTGTGGCGATCTTGCAAGCGATGGGGCGTGAGCTCGGAGAGGAGCGTGAGCGACGGAATCTCGGCTTCCCCTTGCGGCGAGCAAGCGACCATGAACGGATCGAAGGTCTTCCCGAGCGACCCGCCGCCGAAGCCTTCGATCGGCCGGACGACATCGCACGGCACGCCGCGCCCGAGGGCCACGAACGGCGGCAGCTTCGCCGACGAGCCGCGATGCTTACCGACGATCACGCCGAAGTTCGGCTGCAAAGGGCCGGGCCCTTCCGCAAACCCGGTGAGCCCCCAAGTGCCGGCGTCGGGATGTCCGGAAGAGAATGTCTTGTGCGATTGGATGACGCTGAACAGCCGGCTCGAATCGGCGAGCCGAGGCAACAGCTCGCTGAACCGTAGGCCGGGAGTGCGCGTGGCGATCGGCGCGAACGGGCCCCGAATGTCGAGCGGAGCATCCGGCTTGGGATCGAACGTATCGAGATGGCTCGGCGCTCCCCAGAGCCAAACGAAGAGGACGCTCTTGGCCCGCATCGGTACGGCGGAAGGTCGGGCCACGGCGGGCTGCGGTAAGCCGAACGCCAGCGAAGCCGACGCGCTCATCTGCAAAAACGCACGGCGCGAAAGGCCCGCACAACTCCGGGAGGCAAAGCTACCGACATCCAGCATGATGCGGTCTCAAAAAGGAGGGAGGAATCGGGCGGGGAATACGACCATTCTGACACGGACCCAACCTCGGCGTCTACCTGGCACTTCCCCCCGGCGGCTGATTTTGGGGGAACGAGTGCGAATCGTTTCTTGTGCAGGATGCCGGCGGTAATTTCGGCTGGTAAGATAACGACACCGGCCCGGCCGCCCACACTCCTGCCCCCTCGCCTCCCCTGGGAATCGTCTTCGCATGTCTCTCTTTCCTTCGACAGTGCGCGCACTTCTCGCTATGGTCTGCTTGGCTTCTATTTCGCCGGCGGCAAGCTTCGCCGCCGAGCCGCCGAAGAAGGAGGCCGCGAAGCCGGAGCCGGCGAAGAAAGAGCCACGGGTGCGGCCGACGTTCGAATGCCGTTGGACGGCCGAGCCGATCACGATCGACGGCAAGGCCGACGAAGCGGCGTGGAAGAACGCGCAAACGCTCGATCGCTTCAAGCAATCGTGGCTCGGCGACGACAAGCTCGCCGCCGCGCCGACCCAAGCGCGGTTGCTGTGGGACGAGAACGGGATGTACTTCTTCGCCGACATGCAAGACGGCGACCTCTTCGCCGACCTCACCGAGCACGACGACCAGACTTGGTACAACGACGTATTCGAGCTCTTCTTCAAACCGTCGGAGAAGCAACTCGGCTACTACGAATTGCAAGTGAACGCCGCGAACACGCAGATGGATATCTTCATCGCGGATCGCGAGAAGGGGTTCTTCGAGCGGTACATCAAGCACGATCCGTTTGCTTGGAAGACGGCCGTCGTGCGCCGCGGCACTCTGAACATGCGCACCGATCGCGACGGCGGCTGGTCGGTCGAAGGGCGCATTCCTTGGTCCGACATGGTCCATACCGGCGGTCGTCCGGCGATCGACGAGAATTGGTTGTTCGCGCTCTGCCGCTACGACTACGACAACCGGCGCGACAAGCCCGAGCTGTCTACGATCGCGCCGCTCACGGCACCCGACTATCATCAGTACGACGAATACGCGTTCTTGAAGTTCGTCGGCCCGGCCGACGGCGTCGGCCGACCGTTCGGCATCAAAGAGCGCGTGCAGGTGACGACGTCGACCGTCGTCGGTTCGCCCGACCCGCCGCTCCCGTATCGGGTCGCGCATGCGTATACGGGCCTGCATGTCGATGGCCCGCTCATCATCCGTCGCCAACCGGATACGAACTTGCTGTACGTGCTGAAGAACGACAAGCAGCGGACGCCGACGAACTTGGTGCGCTTCGTCGAGCCTGCCCCGGGAGCGAAGCTGGAACCGTTCGTTGCGCCTCCGGTCGACCCGAAAGATAAGGACGCGAAGCCGGCGACCGATCCGCGCATCGAAACCCTGCACACGTTCGACGGCACGGCCTACGATCTCGTCTTCCATCCGAAGTTCGCCGAAAACGGCTATGTCTACTTCGGTTGGAACGGCCCGGAAAAGGTCGAAAAAGGCATCAAGAAGCACGGCCGCATCTCGCGCTACCGGATGGACCCGAAGCCGCCGTATCGCTTCGATCCTAAGAGCGAGAAGCTGATCATCGAATGGGCCTCGAACGGTCACAACGGCCTCGCCGTGGCGTTCGGCAACGACGGCATGCTCTACGTGACGAGCGGCGACGGCACGAGCGATAGCGACGACGACGTCGTCGGCCAAGACATGACGACGATCTTAGCGAAGGTGCTGCGCCTCGATGTCGATCACGTCACCCCGGCCGATGCGGCGGCAGGCCGCGCGTATTCCGTGCCGAAAGATAATCCGTTCGTCGGGCTGGCCGGCGCGCGGCCCGAGACCTGGGCCTACGGGCTGCGCAACCCTTGGCGGATGGCGGTTGATCCTAAGACGGGCCATCTGTGGGTCACGCAAAACGGTCAGGACTTATTCGAGCAAACCTACTTCGTGCGCCGCGGCGATAACTTCGGTTGGAGCGTGACGGAAGGAAGTGCGCCGTTCTATCTCGAACGCAAACGCGGGCCGACGCCGATCGTGCTCCCGGCTGCCGAGCACTCGCATGCCGAAGCCCGCTCGCTCACGGGGGGCGTCGTTTACCACGGTAAGAAGTATCCCGATCTGGCCGGCGCCTATATCTACGGCGATTACGCGACCGGAAAAATTTGGGCGGTGCGTCACGACGGAACCAAAGTCGTCAAGAATTGGGAGATCGCCGACACGCAGCTTTCGATCACCGGCTTCGGTCTCGACACCGAAGGCGAGCTGCTCATCTGCGACTATCGCACCGGCGCCGACGGCGGACTCTATCGCCTTGAGCCGATTCCGCCCCCCTCGGCATCCGCCCCGCAGACGAAGTTTCCGCGCACGTTGAGCGCCAGCGGCTTGTTCGAGCCTGGTCGCGGACATAAGGTGCTGCCCGGCGTGATTCCTTATTCCGTCAACTCGCAGCTCTGGAGCGACGGCACTTACAAAGAACGTTTCATCGCGCTCCCGGCCGGCACGGAGAAGATCGGCCATTCGCCGCGCCGCAGTTGGGACTTTCCGGAAGGGACCGTGCTGATCAAATCGTTCGCGCTCGAAAAGACCGCCGGCGATCCGAAGTCGCGGCGCTGGATCGAGACTCGCTTCTTCACGAAGCAGCAGAACGAATGGATCGGCTACTCTTACGAATGGAACGACGCACAGACCGACGCGACGCTCGTCGAAGCGAAAGGGGCCGATCGCGAGTTCACGATCGCCGATCCCGCTGCGAAGCCCGATGCGCGAGTGCAAAAGTGGCACTATCCGAGCCGCGCGGAATGCATGGTTTGCCATAGCCGCGCCGCGAACTACGTGCTCGGCGTCTCTTCCGCGCAGCTCAATTGCGAGCAAGACTACGGCGGCGTGCGCGATAACCAACTCCGGACCCTCGCGCATCTCGGCCTGATCCCCGCCGACACGCACAACGAGCTGCACGAAGGGGTCGTCGTCGCGGCGGAAGCGCGAGGGCTCAGCGCCAAAGAAGCCGAAGAGTATTGGGCCCAGGTTCGTCGGGTCGCCGGCAAACAACGGCAACCGACGACGAAGCCTTCCTTATCGGTCGCGCACGAGATGCTCCCGCGACTCGTCGATCCGGCCGATAAGACCGCCTCGTTCGAGGCGCGGGCCCGATCGTATCTGCACGCCAATTGCGCTCATTGCCATGTGAGCGCCGGCGGCGGCAACGCGCAGTTCGAGAGCGCTTATTGGACCCCGGCCGCCGAGACGCGCATGCTCGATGCCAAGCCGGTGCATACGACGTTCGGAATTCCCGACGCGCGGCTCATCGCGCCGGGCAGGCCCGAGAGTTCGCTGTTGTTGCATCGGACGGCTCTGCGCGGGCGGGGACAAATGCCGCCGATCGCGTCGTCGCAAGTCGATCCCGTCGGCGTCGAAGCGATTCGAGGCTGGATCGCCTCGCTGCCGAAAGTTCAACCGCCGAGAGTGGTCGACCCTTCCGAGTAAGCGACGAACCATAGCGAGAAATCAGAGCGCATAAAAAGAGGCTCGCCGACACGTTTGCCGGCGAGCCTCGCTCGTTGTCGCGATCCGTGACGTGCGCCGACTACTTGAGCGCCTTCACCACGCTGCTGGTCTTGATGACCGCCCCGCCCTGTTGTTTGCTCAACTCGGCTGCGTCGAACACGGCGAACATTTCCAGCGTTTCGCTCGCAGGAATCGGGTTCGGTCCTCCTTTGAAGAACTTCGCCATCGCGCGGGCCAGACCTTCGTAGCCGGTGTATTTATCGTTCGTGGGAACGACCCCCTTCACCGGCACGCCGTGGCCGTAGATGCCCGAGGTAGAGACCCCTTTATCGCCGAAGACGGTCGCACTCCATTTGATCGCCCCTTGCTTGATGCCGCGATATGTCCCGACGCGCCCATCGCTCCAGACGAGCGTATACGACTCGGAATACGGAGTGGAAACGCACGACACGCTTTCGACTCCCGGGCCCATGATCGTGTAGATGGTCTCCAAGCTATGCAACGAGCGGGTCGATAAGTCGGCCTCGACGGCCTTCAAGTCGTAGCCGCCGTAGACGTCGCAGCCGAGGACCTTCCCCACTTCCGGATGATCGCGCATGCCGATGAAGCCTTCGCTGAAGCGATGCTGCGAGCAGCTGAAACACGGGGTCTTCGTCTCCGCGGCCAATTGCAAGATCGCGGCGGCATCGGCCGACGTCGTCGCCAACGGCCGGCCGATGACGAGCGGCTTGCGCGCCTTCAAGACCGGCGTCGCGTGTTGCAGATGCACGCGCCCGTCGAGCCCCATCATGATCACGGCGTCGCACTTCGCCAGCAGCGCCTCGATCGAGTCGACGACTTCGACCGGATGATAGTCTTTCAAGCCGTTCTTCTCGGTCGAGCCCAAGCGGGCGAAGGATTGCATCCATTGCGCGGTGAGCTTTTCGCTGTTGGGATACGCCGCGCTGGTCACCGGATACACGGCCGTGACGCGGAGGCCGGCGAGGTCTCCTTCGGCTTTCGGGCTGTTATAAAACTGCGCGTACTCGAGCGCTTGGTAGTTGTCGACGCCTAAGAGACCGACACGAACCGGTGTCGGAGCCGGAACCGAAGCCGGCGTCTGAGCCTGCGCCGACGAACCGAGGGAGAGCAGCAGCGCGCAGGCTGCTGCGAATGTGGATAAACACTTCCGAATCATGGGTCGACTCCCGAGGGGCGTGGGCTGTTACGGCTGCAGGAGAAGCCTAACCATCCACGGCGCGCAATGCTAGATTTTGCGCGGCTCGGAAAGTGGATTCGATTACCAGCGATATTGGAAGCTGCCCGAAACGAGATGGAACGTCGTCTCCGGGTTGAGCAAGGCGTCGTAGTTGGCGGCCAACGCCGTGTTCTCGCTCGGAGCCCACGTCAGACCGGCACCGAGCACGGTCCAGTTGCGGCCGAAGTTCACGCCGTCGGTCGCAAACGTGGCTCCGCCGACTCCGGCGAACGTCGACCGGATCTGCGTGTTGGCGCCAAGGTTCTCATGCATCCAAGCGAACAGAAACTCTCCTTTCAACGGAGCGCCGGCGAGCGTGATAATATCGATCGCGGCCCGCGAACCGAGCAAGCTGCGGAGCGAGTTGGAATCGATTCCCGGGATGGCGAGGTTGATCGAATCCGCCCCGCTTTCGACGAAGCTGTTTTGGCGTAGATACGTGTATTGCAGTGCGACGAACGGTTCGAGATCGAACGGCCACATCTGCTGCTTGCGGCCGATTTCGAAATAGCCGGTCGTTTGCATTCCGTCGTAGTCGCCGACGGCTTGCCGATTGATCTGGGCGAACGAGATATTACGGTGCGATTGATAGTTGTCGTAACCGATCGAACTGGCGGCGAGAAAATAGGAAGTGCCGTCGTCGCCGCGAAGGTACGAGCCGAGCTGATAGTCGTCGGAGTTGGCGGATTGCAGAGGTGCCGTCAGGCGTAAGTTCAAGTGGTTGTAAGCACCGAACACGCCGACCTTCAAGCCGTCGTCGAGATAGCGATAGGCCGACGTCAACGTGCCGAACGAGCCGAACCTTCCGGCCGCGGCATTGACCCCGTTGCCGATGTCGTTGGTGAGCGTGCCGTACGAGGTCGACCAAGCGTTCCAAATATGGCGGCGTTGTTTCCGCACGCGCAACACCGGCACGAGTTTCGGCCGTTGATCGTCGGTGAAGTTGACGAGTTGAATCGATTCGTCGCCGGCGGAACCTTCGCCGGCGATCCGACCGTCGGCATGCACTTCTTCGGTGCCGATTTCTTCGTTGCCGCGCGCTCCGCGGCGGAGCATCAGGTACATCAACGACGTCTGCTGAATCCCCATGCGTCCGGCGGTGCCGTAGATCGCGCCGCTCATCTGATCGAACGCGGTTTGCGCGCCGCTCGTAGAGAGCGTATTGAGGTTGTTGAGCACCGTGCCGAAATCTCCCATCGCGTTGGCGCTGTTGGCATCGAGATAAGCGGCGACTTGTTGCTGATTGGCCGTGACGGCGGCGCTTTCATAAGTGGTCGCGTTGCGCGTGAGGGTGAATCCCACGGAGTTCGTGAGATAAAAGAGATCGGCGCCTAAGAACGCCGAGTCCGTCGTGGCGCCCGTGAAACCCATCGTGGTGATCGGCATGACGCTATTCAAGAAAATATACTGCGTTCCCGGATTGTAGACTCCGCCGGAAGTCTGCACCTTGACCGTGCCGCCGAGGATGTTGGTGTTGTTGGTGTTGATCACATCGTTGTTGACGCCCTGCGTATTGCCGGTGCTGTTGATGGTGATAAACGTTTGGGAGCCGGGCCGGAACGTGACGTTATTCGCCACGGTCGTCGTACCGATGCCGTTCGCGAAGGGATCGAAAATGCCGGTGATATCGAGATTCACCGGAACCGCATTGCCGATGATCAACGTGCCGCTGGGTCCGACATTGATGTCCGTGCTCGCGATCGTCGTGTCGAGGACCAACGTGCCGTTGTTGACGTTCGTATCCCCCGTATAGGTAAACGTGCTCCCCGAAGTGTAAACGACCGTACCGCTTCCTAAGAGGGTAACGTCGCCCGAGCCGCTCAGCGCACCGTTGAAAGCACCGAGGCCCGTCTGCGTGAAGCTGACATGCGAGTTGTTAATGACCGTGCCGACGATGCTGGCGGTCGTGCCGTTAAGCGTGCCGTTGGTCACGGTCGTGGTGCCGGCCGTGCTCATAAACGTCGTGCCGAGAAAATTCACCACGGCATTTCCACCTTCGACGCGAACATTGCCGTTGGAGTAGATATCTCCTAAGACCGAGATGTCCGCTCCGGAAGTATCGAAGACCGCCGTCGAGAGATTGATCGGGTTCGGGTTGAACGTGCCGATGTAAATAGCGCCGCCGAGCCCGGGCCCTGCCGTGCCGTTATTGGCCGTGGTCGTTCCTGCTCCCGCGGCACCTCCGGTCGCCGTATTGTTGGCTGCGAATACGGTGCCCCCTTGAATCGTCACCGTGCTCCCGTTGCCGATGAACAGCGCGCCGCCGAGGCCGTTGCCGCCGTTGCCGCCATGATTGGAAAGCCCACCGCTGCCGCCGCCGTTACCGGTAGCCACGGTATTTGCGCCGGTGCTTCCGCCGCCGCCGCCGCCGCCGTATCCGCCGGCCGTACCGTTGCCCGTACTGATCGCACCGGCGCCCCCTCCGGTTCCGGCAGGCGAAGTGTTGTGCGTTGCGGAAGCGTTGGTGTTGTTTTGATTGAAATTGCCGCCGGCGCCGCCGTTGGCGGTCCCGTTGGCGCTCCCTCCTGCACCACCGGCTGCAACGTTATTCGTGAAGTTGACGTTCTGAATGCCGATCCCCGCCGTAGCTTGTTGATCGACGTAGATTGCACCGCCGCCGCCGAGACCGCCGCCGCCGCCGCCGTTGCCGTTGCCGCCGGCTCCGCCTTGCGCCAAGCCTCGGTTGATCGTCAAGTTCTTGAAGTTCACGATATTGATGGAGGAATTGACCACGAACGCTTGGTACTGCCCTTGGCCGTCGATCGTGACCCCGCCGCCGTCGATCGTGATCGCTCCCACGTTGGCCGTGATGCCGTACATCGAACCGGTCAAGGTCACCGTATTGTTCGCAGCGGGAAGCAAATTAAAGGTGATCGTGCCCCCGGTGGCGTTGGCTTGCAAAATCGCATTGCTGAGCGTGCCTGCAGTGTTCCCCAAGCCGTTGTCGGTGGCTGACGTGACGACGTACTGCGCATCGGCCGCCGCCGACCATCCGAAACAAACCGCGAAGAATACCGCCGCCGTAAGCGTCGGAAATCGGCGGCCGATTTTTCGAATCGTGAGCATAAGCGGCACTTCCAGGTCTGCGGCGCAAGGACTATGCGACAGCGATCGAACGGAGCGGCGTCGGGCATACTTTGCCTGGCGACGAGCGCGCACTTCCGACCGGAGCCGTAGGCGCGCATCGGCGCAGTTCTTTCGCTAAGCGTTGTCATCGACACGATCGCTACAATAGTTGAGAGCGGTTAAGCTCACCGCAATCGTTAGAGGCCGAACGGCCCGTTGCCGGCAGAAGCGCTGCCGGCAGAGACGGGGCATGCGTAGCCCGCTAGAAGCGTATCGAGCGGCCGAATTCGGAGCACTACAGGCCCATGCCGAGGAAGCCGCCGCTTTTTTCGATCTCGGCCTGCACCTTGGCGAAGCGCTCTTCGGTGCGCGAGAGGTCGCCGGCGGCGATGTAGCGGTCGAACTCGATCTTCACGGCCCGACGAACCGTGTCTTGAAACCAAGCGACGACCGGCTCGGTGAGCCATTCGCAGGTTTCACGCTTGAGCCGCACGTCGAGATGCGCGGCCACGGTCTTGCGGTCGACCTCGTCGGTCATCACGGTCCCTTCGAATTCGAACTCGAGCATGCCGTCGCTCGGTTCGTTCGTCAGCCGATAGATGCAGATCGCGTTGTGCAGATAGAACGTGTTCAAAGAGCCGTGGCGTTCGATAGCCGCTTTGATCCGCTCGCACTTCGCCCGAAATTTGGGCGAAGCGTCGAGCGGAATATCCAGCCGACCGATCGAGCGCAACGGCAGACAGTCGAACGTGATCTCGACGTAGCGATCCATTATCGGTCGGTCCATGACTCTCTTACTTCAGGCGACTCGCCGGGTCGTTATTCGCCGACGACCGCGAGCGGCGTGCCGCGCGGCAGGCTTACGATCTTGCCGCTCTTCGCGTCACGTTGCAAGCCCAAGACGAGCCAATCGCCGTCGGCCTTCACTTGCGAAACGTAGAACGTGCCGAGCTTGGCGAGTTCTCCCTCGAACTTCGAGCCCTCACGCAAGACTTCCGCCGGGAACAACTGGGTGAACTTCTTCTGCAAGATGTTCTTGAGCACCGTTTGACGCAGGGCGAGCTTTTCGCCGCTGCCGCGCTTGAAGCCCGGCTGATAGATCTCGAACTCCCCTTGACGAGTCGCCTTCAATCCGTGGCCGGTTCCTTCGAGCTTGTAGTGGCCCGTGATGTTCATGCCGTCGTAAGCTTTGTCGCCCGACGTGAACGCCTTGCCGCGAACCGTAAAGCTCACGAGGCCGTCCTTAAAGGAGAGACTCACCGGATCGGCATCGGCGAACGTGATCGAGAACGGTTCTTCATCCGCCGGGGGCTTCATCCGATCGGGCACGCTTCCCAAGATTCCCTCGGCGAGCAATTGCATCCGCTGCTGATCGAACTTGCGTCCGGCCAGCGCACCTTGCGCCGAATTCGAAACCACGGATTGATGAAGCCGCAAGCTGACGAGCGATCCGACGGCCGGTTGAGGAGGGGCGGTCGGAGCACCGAGCCGGCCCGGCGCGGTTTCCAAGGCCCGAATCAAGAGCGCTTCGTTCGTCGACGAATACTCCAAGCGTTCCGGATATTGACCGAAGCGCTCGAGCGGCTTGCGGAGGCGCTTGTCGAGTTCGGCGTTCGCGTCGGCCGTGAGCTGCGCGACTTGCGTCCGCATCCGGTTGAGCAAGCGCTGACGGGCGTGTTGCGAAGCGATAGCTTGCGCTTGTCCTTGCTGCTCCGGAGCCTTCTTGCCGGCGATCTTGATGACGAGCTTGCCGATGATGCCGCGCTTCGTCGAACCGATGCCGGTGATCCGGCTGTTGACGCGCGCGTCGACGTGGATCGGTCCGCTCAAGAGACCTCGTTCGTCGAGGAACAGCGTCGTGTCGCCGTGCAATTGCGTGGTGCCGTTGCTGTAGATCAAGGCCGAACGATTGCTCCCGACGGTGCGCGAGCTGTTCACCGCGTCTAAGATCGTGGTGAATTGCGCTTGCTTCGGGTTCTCGACCAGATCGACGCCGAGCGAGCCGACCGTGCGGCCGGTGCCCGAGATCGAAGTGCCGAGGATGCAGTCGCGGACAGGCTCCGTTTCGTCGATCGGCTGGCCGATGGAGTCGACCAAGAACGCTTCGGAAACCTCGATCAGCAAGTTCGGTTGCGAATACGTGTTCTTCAGGTCGCTGAACGCCGGGGACGATTGGCCGTTGCGTTCGAGCCAGGCGATGTCGCCGGAGATTAAAGCCGCTTGCTCGGCCGTCGGGCGACCGGTGCCGACTTGGTCGAGCGCCGCAGCCAAAGATTCGAGGTGCGTGGCGTAGTCGGCTTGCAGATTAGCGTTCTGAACCGCTTCGGCGCGGCTTACGAACGTCGCCAACGCCGAGCCGACCGCGGCGAACTCCGGCTCTTCCAAGCCGACGAAGCCGCCGCTGAAACGACGTTGCACTTTCGCCAAGGCGGCGACATCGTAGCCCGAGCTTTTCGCCAACTCGGCCTCGAGCACCTTCCAACGGAGATAGTCTTTCCATTGCGGACCATACGTCCCCATCTGCGCGAAGTAAGCGTTCAAGCGACCGACCGCTTGCGTTAGGTCGGCCTTAGCGGCGACGACGCTCGGCTGCGCGACGGGAACGAACTTTTCTTTCGCGCTGAGCACCTTCTTGCCCCATGCGCTCGGCGGAGCTTTGGTGACGACGGCCGGCTCCGGGTTCGTTGCAGGCTTCATGTTCGTGGCAGGCTTCGCGGTTGGTTCGGGTTGCACCTTCACGGCGGTCGTCGTAGCCGCCGGCTTCGCGGTCGCGGAAGGGGTCGCCGTCGGAGTTGCTGCGGGCACGGCGACGACGGTCGACGTCGTCATCGGCTTCGTTGCCGAAGGGGTGGCCGAGGGAACCGCCACGACCGCGGGCTTGGTTGCCGACGGAGTTGCCGTGGGAGTCGCAACCACTACCGGCTTCGTTGCCGATGGTGTCGCGGAGGGAGTCGCGACGACGGCCGGCTTCGTGGCCGATGGCGTAGCCGAAGGAGTGGCTACGACGGCAGGCTTGGTCGCGGAAGGAGTCGCTACCGGCTTCGAGACCAACGGCTGTGTGGCGGAAGGAGTGGCCGACGGCTTCGGCTGCACGACCACCGGCTGCACTTCCACCGGCTTCGACACTACGGGCTTCGATGCTGCCGGAGTAGCAGAAGGAGTCGCCGCGGGTTTCGATACCAGCGGTTGAAACCGTTGCGTGGCCGAAGGAATTGCGGAAGGTGTTGCCGACGGTATAGCTGTCGGCTTCGTCGCCGAAGGAGTCGGCTTCGGGACTTGCGCCTGGGCGACGGCGACCGTAACAAGGATCGCCGCAATCCCGAACAGTCGGGCCTTGCGAGATGAACACTGAATGAGGGGCATCGAAACGACTCCTATTAAAGTCGCCTTGCGGCGGAGTTAACCTGTCTTGCTTAAACCTACTCTTGATCCACCGACCCAGCTTAGCCAAAGGGCCGCTTTGCCGGCCTATTCGCGCTATTTTGAACCGTTTGGATTTGAATCCAGGGCCGAGGCATTCTAGCACCTAGACTTCACCGGCAAAGTCGTTAAAGTCGTGCTGCTAGGAAAAGTCGCGGTATTCTGCGCAGGCACCAAGGATGGCGCTCGCTGAGCCTCATCGTTTGGGTTTGCCTTGGTCGAAACAATCCCGCACGCATTTGCGGGCCTTCGGCCGTTTTCAGGCCGTATTCGACCTGAAACCTTCGTTTTCGACAACACGATCGTCAGCCGCGCCTCACGGCCCGGCTGCATGGTTGCATTGTCAAGCCGAGGGGAATTTTCGGACGCGTCCGACGGTTTCGACTCTCCCAGAGAGCGCAATCCGGACCGGTTCGTTACAGCCATGGGGTCGCATTCGGGCTTTGGGCTCGGTGCCGCCGGAGTAGCACCTGGAGAAAAGAACTATGAACCGCCTGAACTCAGCTTCGTCGCTCACGCTCGCCTTCGCCCTGCTCGCCGGTTGCCTCGGCAATGTTGCTCAAAGCGATCAGGCTCGAGCCGACGACGTTCAAGCCGACAAAGCTGCGAAGCAATCCAGCGGCAACTCCGAGTTGCATTGGCTGACCGACTACGGAGCCGCGATGAAGCAGGCCGAGGTCAGCCGGAAATTCATGCTGGTCTACTTCTACGAGAACGAGCCTTCGGCCAATCAACTCCGCTTCGAGAACGAAGCGCTGCACAATGCCGAGGTCGTGTCGAAGCTGCGCAGCGACTACGTGCTGGTGAAAGTGCCGCTCGGTTACGAAGTGAGCGTCGGCGGGAAGCTCGGGCCGTTGATGAATTTCGAGGCCTTCGACGATCTCAACCGTCGGCCGGGCCTAGCGATGATCGATTACATGCACGAGCACGAAGACATTCACGGCTACGTCGTCAGCATCTTGCCGTTCGATAACGGAAAGTATTATCGCTTCACGCCCGACTACGTGCGGGTGCTGTTCGATTTGCCGGCCGGCACGCTCACGCAACGGACGATGATCTTCGCCGTCCGTGTCCATCCCGAGAAGCCGGCCAGCACGCGCGGGCGTCCGAATCTGTCGCTCTTCTCCGAGGCGCGCGAGCATTCTTTCTTTCAGGCTCGTCTGCACAACCAAGGGCACCACAACTGGGGTTCCCGCTTCCAACGAATCAGCAAACTGCTCGGCGGCGGATTGCGGGCGCAAGAAGTGGTCGCGGAAAGTTGGCCGGGCGAGAACCTCGTCGATGCGGCGATCGATTGCGTCGATTGCTGGCGCCAGTCGCCGGGCCACTGGGGTGCGGTTCGCTCGGATCAACCGCAGTTCGGTTACGACATCAAGAAGGGGGAGAACGGCATCTGGTACGCCACCGGCCTCTTCGGCAACCGCCACGACTGAGCGGACGAAAAGTAGCAGGCACGTGCCACGTGCCGTAGCCACGTGCGTCGTTCGAGCTGAGCGCAGCATCGCGACGTACGCAGCTCCGTTCACACGCAACTCCGTTCAATAGCCCCGGATGCATATCCGGGGTCGCACCGCAACGATCGTTCTTTATCGCTCAAGGCAACGGCACGCGGAGCGTGCCTGCAACGTTGTAGGCACGCTCCGCGTGCCGTAACCTCATGCGTCGTTCTCTAACGAAGCCGCTGTGGTTGTGTGAAGTCCTGTGTGGCGGACGGCACGTGGAACGTGCCTGCTACTTTGGCCCAATTCTTCGCGTTGAAGTTCGCCGCGCGTCGTGCGATGTTGAGCCTTGTGAGGAGACACGACTCCGACCTCCGGTAGGTTTCGACGCGTTGCCATAATCGGCGACGACGAATCGCGATGGGGAATTTTTAGCTTCGGCCGCGCCGCTTGTCGCCGCCGGGGCTGGAAGGAATCGAGCGCTAAGCTCGGTCCCTTGCGACGATGGTCGATCGAACGAGAAAGCAAATCGTTCGATGTCTCTTTCCGGCCTGCGGTGCGTGAGCGATCACATATCGCGATCCTCGGTCGTCGTGCGTTCAGGCGAGACGCACGACGACAACCAACGCGGATCAAAACTTGCACGACGTTCTCTGCGAGGTTGCAACATCGCAAAGAGCGCTTCGCTGCTGTGGGCGTCGTCCGGTGCGTCGTCGTGCGAGCCAGTCTTTGCTTCCCGCGAAGCAAGCCGGTTCGGGCGGAATGCTCTGCGCAGAGAATCGTTTGACAAGAAGCCCAAGCCCGCTCGGGCGACGACGCACGAATGTTTTTCAAGTCGCAAGCAAGCGCGATTACGGCCGTGCTTTGTTTAAGTAGCAGGCACGTTCCACGTGCCGTCCGCCACAGTTGATAAGGAACGATCGTTGCGGTGCGGCCCCGCATATGCATCCGGGGCTATTGAACGGAGCTGCGTGTGAACGGAGGCTGCGTGCGTCGCGATGCTGCACTCTGCTTTAGCGACGCGTGTGGCGGACGGCACGTGGAACGTGCCTGCTACTTTAATGCGCGGCGCTTTACTCGGCGGCTTGCTTCTTGGCCGGCTTCGGCTTGGCGGGCTTGGCGGGCTTCTTCACCGGATCGCTCATCTGCCAAGCGGTGAGCCATTCGGTCGACTCGCGCTTCAGGCCGAACTCCTTGATGAGCCGCTCGTCCATGTCGGCGAGGTGTCCGGCACCGTAGAAGACGCCGATCTTCTTCTTGCCGTCGTTCAACTCCTCGGCCAAGACCTTGAAGGCCGCGATGTTTCGCTCGGTGATGATCGTCGAGCCTTCTTCTCCTTCGAAGGCCGACATCATCGTTTCCATGTTCTCGAACTGCTTCGCCAAGGCGCGCTTCAGCTTCAACTCGCGGTTGTCGTCGAAGATGGCGAACAGCATTTCCATCTCCGGGCTGCCGCCTCCTTTGCCGGCGTTGTCTGCTTGCATTGCGATCCCTTGGCCCATCATCTTAAACATCATCGACATCCAACTTTCGCCGCGCTCCTCCATCTTGTCGGAGAATTCGTCGGGCGACATATCGGCATGGACGAAGTTCTTCTTCGTGTAGTCGACCTCTTCCAATTGGTAAGCAAGGCCGAGAACATCGGTCATCCCTTGCTGCATCATGCCGACCGGATGAGCGCTGCCCCCTTTGCCCCCTTTAGGAATGCGCGTCCCTTTCGGCGCGAGCAATTCATAGAGCAACGAGTCGTAGCCGGCGAAGAGCTTGTTGAGCTTGCGGTAGTAAGACTTATCGCCGACATGCACCGCTCCGATCAGATCGACCGTCGCGCCGGCGTATTTCCCTTCGGTCGCCGTATAGCGGACGACGGCCGTATCGAGCGAAGTCGGCACATCCTTGGCGTCGCGCAAGACCCGGAGAAATTGCGGCTCGTCTTTCTTCTTGGCCGCGGGCTTCTCTGCGGGCTTCGCTGCTTCTTTAGCGCCAGATTCTTTCGTGGTTGTCGGCGTCTTCGAGGTCGGCTCGGTCTTCGTCGGAGCATCGGCCGCGACGGCGAGCGTGGCGATGAGCAGCGCACAGGAGATCGTTACACCGGTTCGTGCGATTCTCGATGCGATCAGGCGTCGAACCATATCACGACCTCTTTAGCTGAGAGCGAAACGAGCGGTTGTTCGTCGGTAGCAATGACTTCGCCCGACCGCGAACCACATCCGCTCAGCCATTCTAGTCCGCGGCCCGAGTTCGGACTATCCTTGCATGACCTTGAGCATGCGGATAAACGTCCGGAGCAGCGGGGTGTTGTCGTGCCATGTCCGGCCGCTGACGAGGTTTCCATCGACGACGCACGGCTCGTTGACGTAAATTCCGCCCCCCTGATCGGCGTCGAGCTTGCACTTCGCCACGGTCGTCACGCGACGCCCTTTCAGCACTCCGGCGGCCGTGAGGATCTCGATGCCGTGGCAAACGCTCGCGACCGGCTTGCCGGCTTCGAAGAAATGCCGCGTAATGCGCAGCAGGTCCGGATCGTAGCGCAGGTATTCCGGGGCGCGCCCGCCGGAGAGGAACAGGCCTGCGTATTCTTCGGGGTTCACGTCGCGAAAAGCGACCGTTGCTTGAATATGGTACGCGGGACTTTCGCGCGTGATGTCCCAGGGAATCGCAGCATCGGGCGGGATCTCGTGCATGACGGTGTGATACCAGCGCGCCTCGGGCCCTGCGACCACGCACTCGTAGCCATCTTCCGGAAGTCGAAAGACGGGATAGAAGGTATCGAGCGTCTCGGTAGCATCCCCGATCGGCAATAAGACTTTAGGCATGAGAAAAGGTCCGGAGAAATTCGAGAGCGATTATGCCGGCGGAGCGGGCTCGATCGCCCTTTGGGAACGCGATGCATGGCTACTCAGCGTGCATGCTGCCGCAGCAAGGAGAAAGCGACGGCGAGCGACGTTGCGGCTCATAGGCGAGGGGTTTCGAGCCTAAAGTAAGGGCTGCGTCGGCTTAATTGGCGATGGGCAATCGCCGGTTCGGCGGAGGTTCGGCCGGTCGCGATCGGTACCTAAACCGAATTTAACGCCCCAAAAGCATTGCCGGCCACTACCTAGCCTTCCCGGCCTGCCTTCGTTACAGCCGTTACGACCGAACGATTCGTTATACGCGGAAAGTTTTACCGTTCTTACTAAACCATCACAAGCAATACGGCCGATACATTCCGCACGGGCATCAGCACGGGCTTTCCATTGTGGAGAGCCTCCCCCATGAAAACTGACACGTCCAAGCCCAGGTGACCTTTAAGATGTCTATCCAACATCTCTTCCGCCGGATCACGCTTGCCTTCGGCATTCTGCTCGCCGTCTCCCAGACGGCGACTGCCCAAGGCATCGCCAACTCCGTATCCGAACCGGAATTCGTCCCGTATGTCGAAGACCTGCAACTCTTCGAACAGCCGGACTTCAGTTCCTACGGTCAGGGCGTGCGAGCGCCGGAAGGCTGGTGGGGGAGCGTGGAGTATTTGAACTGGACCGTCAGCGCGCCGCACAAGGTGCCGCTCGGCAACCCGAACATCCCGGTTCAAAACGTTTACGGTCAACAGGGCCGGACGGCGCAAACCGGCACGGCGCCGCTCGTAACGATCACCCAGACCACGTTCATCACGACCACGGTTCCCGTTACGACCGTGCTTCCTACGATCCCTCCGACGACGACCATTTCGTTTACGATTTTGGTGACCTCGTTTACCACCCAAGTACTGCAGAATGGACAAACCCCATCCAACCCTGCGGTGGTTGGCCCAGATAGTGCCGTCTTAGGCCCGACGGCCGGCGGCTATACTGCCGCTGCGCTAATCAGCCCGATCCGCCAAACCAACTCGATGGATACCGGAATCTTTCAATCCGATTTCACGAGCGGGGGGCGCTTTGAATTCGGGCGCATCAACGACAATCGCGGTTGGATGGTCAGCTCGTTCAACTTGGGAACCCAAACTCAGACCTCGGATACGACGAATGTTTCCATCAACTTCGCCAATCAGCCGATCGGCTTCGTCGATATCGCAGGGCCGAACACCACCCCGACGGCCGGAGCGCTCACGAACACGGCATTTCTCGGCGACGGTTACGACGACGATCTTGACGGTGACACCGTGTACGGACGTAACGGTCGTGACCGCGGCACGCAAGCCGGCCAGAACTTCAACCCTCCGCTGGATGGCATCCCCGATCGTGAAAACCCGGGCACGCTGCAAATCCCCGTCGACTATGACGACGCTACGACGCTGCCGACCGTCTTCACTTCCATCCATGTCGAAAACCGGACGCAGGTCTTTGGAGCGGAAGCGATGCGATTGTGGCGGCTCGACCCGAGCCCACGCGGCGGGATTTGGGAGTTGTACGCCGGTGCTCGCTATCTGGATGTCGACGACACCTTCAACGTCGAAGGGACCGTCGATAACAGCAACCCACGCTACTATTTGAATCCGCTCGGCGATACGCGATTCAGCACGAACGCGGCCAACCATATCTTCGGCGGACAAATCGGAAGTCGCTGGTTCCGTCAAACCGATCGGTGGCAGGTCAGCATCGAGACTCGCTTCTTCGCCGCCGCCAACTTCCAGAACGTGCATCAATCCGGTTCGTTCGGATCGTACAACAACACCGTGGTGCCGGGTACAAACCCCGCGAACACGGTCCCGTTCCGCGACGAAGTCATCAACATGCAAATTCCGAACACGTTCAACTCGGCGATCAACCAAACGGTCTTCACGCCTGCCGGGGAAATCCGGTTCAACTTGAAGTACCAAGTCTTCCGTAAGGTCTACCTGCAACTCGGCTACACCGCCTTGTATGCCGACGGCATCGCTCGGGCCAGCAAGATGGTGAGCTATACGCTGCCCGGCCTCGGCATCCGAGCAGATCAGAACAAGGACGGCTTGTTCATGAACGGTATCAACATCGGCGTGGTGATCAACCGCTAAGCCGCAGTGCTCGTGAACCGCGATTAAAAGAAACGGACGGCTCGGAACTTCGGTTCCGAGCCGTCCGTGTTTTCGTTGTGCTAAGATCTACGACGTTCGATTAAGCTCGAGGTCGAGAAGTCCACATGCGAGGCTGCTTACGACTTCAGCTTCGCCGGCGTCTTCTTCTTGGGCTTCGCCTTAACCGCGGTGCCGCTCTTGAGCCGCTTGATCTCTTCGAGCTCGCCGGCGAGGCGATGATAGAGCGGGCTCTCGGTACGCAACTCTTCCAAGAGTGCTTCCGCTTTTTCGAATGTTTCCGAAGTAACCTCCACGCCTCCTGCGAACAGTCGATTCCAGCTTCGGCCAACTTCTTGTTCGGTCAACAAGCGACACCCCTCAAAACGGTTGAAACTTCGGAACGGATGAATCGACGTGACTTTCATTCTAAAGCGCCTGGAAAGAGACGCAATACGGCCCAAGAATTCCTTCTACGGCGAACTTTTCGCGGCTTCTAAGTCGTGAAGTCTACGTCGTGCCGTTTACTCAATAGGGATTTCTCCGGCTTTCTCAAGCCCAATCCATGCCGGTCGCTTCGCGAAGCCGGTGCTCATAGTCTCCGAGCAAGCCGCCGATGACGTCCCACCGATCGCTACGTCGTAACTCGATATCCCCCTGCTGGTTGATGCGCACGACGCTGGTCTCGGTCATGCCGAGTTGCCGCAGTTCGCCGACGTTCAGCGCGTCGATGCCGGACATCTCCAACAACACTTTGCCGGACAATTCAATGAATCGCATGGGAAGCTCAAGGAATGAGGGTCAGGGATCGATCGTCGGCATAAGATTCCGGAGCGGCAACTCCAGCCGTTCTTTGCTTACGGGCTGCGCGAGCCTACTTCATCCTAATCATCGTAATCCCGCGCCGGCAGTGCCTTCGCTTCGCGGTTTTGTCGATTACAATGACGTCGCGATTCCAAGAACGCCGATTTTCTTTCCGAACCGTCGTTCGAGCCACGTCCTAAGGTCGCTGCCTCGAGCCGTTTTCTTTCCGTCCGCAGCACGAGCCCTTCCATGCCTGATGCTCCTCTCCGTCTCTTAGTCGTCGTAGCGCATCCCGATGACGCCGAGTTTCATAGCGGCGGCCTGATGACGTTGTACCGCTCGCTCGGACACGACGTGAAAATCGTGACCGTCACCAACGGCGACTCGGGCCATCACGAACAAACCGGTCCCGCGCTCACGGCGCGTCGCCGACTCGAAGCCGCGGCCGCTGCCAAAGTCATCGGCGCGACGAGCGAAGTCTGGGACTTTCCGGACGGCCGCTTGCAGCCGACGCTCGAAGTTCGCTTCCGTCTCATCGCCGAGATCCGCAGCTTCCAGCCCGATCTCGTTCTGACGCATCGCAACAACGATTACCATCCCGATCATCGAGCCGTCGGCGACGTCGTGCGCGACGCTTCGTATATGGTCACCGTTCCGAACATCGTTCCCGACGTTCCGATCGTGCGCAAAGATCCGGTCGTGGCATTCGTCCCGGACCGGTTCACGAAGCCGTATCCGTTGCAGGCCGATGTCATCGTCGACGTGACGCGGTGCTTCGAGAAGATCGTCGAGATGCTCGCTTGCCATCGTTCGCAGATGTTCGAGTGGCTGCCGTACAACCAAAACGAATTAGCGGAAGTCCCGCTCGGCGAAGCAGGTCGACGCCATTGGCTGCGCGACAAATACGTGGCCCGACTCCGACCGCAACTCGAACGCTATCGTAGCGAAGTGGTCGCCGCTTACGGTGCCGAGCGCAGCAAGAAGATCGAATGGATCGAGCCGTACGAGATCAGCGAATACGCCGCTCCGCTCACACCGGCGCTGCGCAAGAAGCTGTTCCCGTTCGTGCCGTAAACGAGACTAAGCAAGTCGTCGCTTAGTCGTCATCGCCGTCCGTGCTCGCGTCGCCGTCCGAGCCATCGCTTGCGGGTTCGCCGATTTGCCCGGTCGACCCGTGCTTGGCTTGCGCCCGCTGAAACGCTTCGGCAAGCCGCAGGATTTGTTCGACCGTCAACTCTTCAGCGCGGCTCGTTTCGCCGAAGCCCAGTTCGCGCAGCACCTCGTCGACCTCGGGCTTCGAGAGCGACTCCTTAAACGAGGCGACCAGCGACGAGCGCAGGAATTTGCGTCGGTGCATGAAGAGCGTGCGCGAGAAGCGATGGAAGTATGCGAGGTCGAAGATCTTCGCCCGTCGCGCTTCGTCGAGCGTGATCTGCAAGATCGCCGAATCGACTTTCGGCTGCGGCCAAAACACGCTCGGCGCCATGGTGCGCACGACCTCGGCGGTGCACTGGCTTTGCACCCACACGCTCAGTGCGCCGTAGTCTTTCGTCGAAGGGGCGGCGCAGATCCGTTCGGCGAGTTCTTTTTGAATCGTCACGGTCATCGTCGCCGGCACGAGCGAACCGGCCAACAGATTCGAGATCAGCGGTGTCGCGATGTTGTACGGCAAGTTCGCCACCAGCTTCAGCCGGCGGCGCGGGTCGACCGCGAGCTTCGCCCGCAATAAGTCGAGCACGTCTTCATCGACACGGTGCTTGCTCTCCAGCGCATCGCCGAGATGCAGCGTCACGTTCTCGCAATCGATCAACTCCTCGCTCGCCAATTGATGCATCTGCGGATCGACTTCCACGGTGACCACTTCGGCCACCTGCGGAGCGACGAGCGCCGTGAGTCCGCCGGTTCCCGTGCCGACTTCCAGCACGACATCGGTCGGCTCCAGCTTCGCGGTCGCGGCGATGATACCGAGCAGATTCAGATCGATAAGAAAGTTTTGCCCATGCTTCGACTTCGGCTTAATGCCGACCTCGGCCAAGCGTTTCGATAAGTAACTCAGTGTTTGGCGTTGAGACATGGGGAGAGCAGTGGTCGGTGGTCAGTGGTCAGTAAATGCAAGCCGGTTCAGCCGCGCCGCATCGTGATTCGCTTGCGGTTTCGCGGCATCTCCATCGTTCGTCAAGTCTCAACCTGCTCCACGCGGCTCAGCAATTCTCCGTCGGCGAGCCGCGTGCGAATCAACTCTCCCGGTTGCAGCTGCGCCGCGTCGCGCACCAGCGTCCCGTCAGCGGCGCGCTGCGTCACGCTATAGCCGCGCGCCAACACGCCCAACGGGCTCAACGATTCGAGCTTCCCTGCCCAACCATCGAGCTTGCCTCGTTGGATCTGGAGTCGGTGTTTCATCGCGCGACCCGAACGGAGTCCGAGCTCATCGAGCCGTTGTGCCCGATCTCGAATCCATTCCGTCGGCGCGCGAAAGACGCGGCGCTGACTGAGCTGCGTGAGTCGTTGTCGTGCGGCGACCGCTTTGTTTCGGAGCGCTGCGACGAGCCGCCGCTGCCGTTCATCGACCGCGGCTTGAATCGCTTGTTGCGAGGGAACGACCAGCTCGGCCGCTTCGCTCGGCGTCAGCGCGCGTACATCGGCCGCGAGAGCGCCGAGCGTCACGTCGATCTCGTGCCCGACCGCCGAGACGACCGGAATGCGCGAACCGGCCACGGCGCGAACGACCGCTTCTTCGTTGAAGCACCAGAGATCTTCGAGGCTTCCTCCTCCGCGACCGACGACCAGCACATCGACCCCGAGCGGCAACCGATTCACCTTCGCGATCGCCGCCGCGATTTCCGCCGCGGCCCCTTCTCCTTGCACACGCGTCGGCACGACGATCACATCGGCACCGTTCCAGCGTCGCCGCAAGACTTCGAGAAAGTCGCGCACCGCGGCTCCCGTCGGACTCGTCACGAAAGCGATCCGCCGCGGGAACGTCGGCAAAGGTCGCTTCCGTTCGTGGTCGAACAACCCTTCGGCCGCGAGCTTTTCTTTCAGCTTCCTCAGCGCCAGCTCCAGCGCCCCGATTCCCTTCGGCTCGAGCTTCGAGACGACTAGTTGATACGAGCCGCGCGGAGCATAGACATCGACCCCGCCGAAGCAGACGACTTCGAGTCCGTCGTGGAGATCGAATTTGAGTCGGGTCGCCGTCCCGCGCCACATCACCGCCCGAATCTGCGCCTGCTCGTCTTTCAGGGTGAAGTAGCAATGGCCCGACGACGGCCGCGAGAAGTTCGAGATCTCTCCCGAAACCCAAACGGCCGGAAAGCTCGTCTCGAGCAGGTCCTTCAAGTGCAGCGTCAATTCCCCGACGCTCCAAACCGCTTCCTGCGTCGGGTCTTCGGCGTCGATCGGTTCTTCGTAGGGCTGCGACATTCGCTCGATTCTATCAGTTCGACGGCCTTCTAAGTAGCAGGCACGTTCCACGTGCCGTCCGCCACACCGAACTTCGCGAAACGCCGCACGGCTCTTTTGCCGAACGACGCACGTGGCTACGGCACGTGGAACGTGCGGTAGTGTCCTAATTTGATTCCTGCCGCGTGCGGTTGCGCCTGATGATAGCGCGCGGAAAGACGAGCCGCAGGCAAGAGTTGCGAAAATTTCGCAGTGAAGCGGCATGTAGGTGAGTGAGGGTAAGAGGCCGGAGAAGTGGCGAGGGTTCGGCTTTCGAGATGAGCGAGCGGCATAGAGTGCTGCTCCTAACTACCTCGGAGGGCTGATCTATGACTGCCAACGTATTGCAGATTGCTGGCGACATTCGCGGGGATCGCGAAGACGTACTACGAGAGATTCGCCAAACGGAGTATCCAACTCGCGATCACTGGTTCGGCTTGCTACCGCCAGCAATGCGGGCCGCGTGGAGTGAAATGCCCGAGGAAAGCAAGATCGCGGCCTACGCCGTGGCCTGTCATGTCATGCCGTGGCTGGATCAGTTTCAGGACTAGATCAGATGCGGCAAGTCGAGCGGTTCTTGCGGCTTGATTGCCCAGCGACTCAACCGAACCAGGAAAATAAGCTCGTCGATACTGCGTAAGAAGAGCCCTCTCGCATCCGTTGGCTTCGTACTCCACTTGCGACCACTTATGACGGCATCGACGATCTTGAGTTTCCGGCACAGAGCGTCGATCACAGGGGAAGTGAATTCGATTTTTTTGGCTGGGTCGCCAAGGTCGACGCGGTGTGCGAATTTGTTTCGGATTTCACCGATGACTCGCAAATCCTTGGCTGTGGCCGAGCCAATTAGCCCTAGAGCCTCGGCAAAAATGATTTTCGTGCCCATTGATTGAAGCGCCCTAGCGAAGATCGCCTCGGATGAGTCGCCTGAGGCTACGCCGATCTTGGCCTCTAGTAAGCATCGCAACTCGTCATCGAGATCGGCCGTTGCCAATACGGCAGCCGCTCGATCACACGACGAATCCACTTCATCCCATACACGATGGGTTCTCGTTATCTCGTCACGTATTTTCTGCAATGCATCGGCTGGATTAGTCACGAACCTCTCCTTGGTATCAGCGTCCTGTTGCTGGTGACCATTCTGCCAAACCACCAAACAGACTGCACGGCCGCGCAATTCCTATTTTCGGATTGCGGCCCGCGTCTTGGTGGCGCAGCGGTCTTATAAACCGCCTTAGGACACGGCATTCTGCCGTTGGGTTCGATTCCCCTGCTTTCCGCTCGCCCTAATCCGGCTTAGATTCCCGCCTCGCGGCCCGACTCAATCGGTCGCGCATCCACTCCGCGAGCGGCACGTCAGCCGCATCCGCTGCGTTCTGGTATTCCTCGCGGTCGGCATCGGTCAATCGAATTTGAAATACTCGCCCTTTAGCCTCTCCGGCCGGCAGGGGCGGTCTGCCGATTTGCTTTTTCATGCTGAAATTGTAATTACATAAATCTTTTAAATCAAGCCGATTCCCGATTGACTCGATACTTAATGTAATTACAATAACTCACATAAGAAAAACCCCGTCGAAGCCTTGCAGGGCCGCGGCGGGGAAAGAACAAGTCCGGCGGCTAGCGCCAGAATGCCCTCGACAACAGCATTCTAGCATCGTTAGCCGCCCTTTCAACAAAGGGTTTCCGTATATGGCTAACGTCCTGAAACGTGAGCGGCAGCTAGCCGTTCTCAATCTCCTGGTCGAAGGTTCGAGCATCCGCGCCGCCGAGCGCATTACCGGCATCCATCGCGATACGATCTGCCGGCTCGCCGTGCGGTTCGGTGCGAAATGCCGCGAGTTCCTCGATGATCGCATGCGGAATTTATCGCTGCGGCATATCGAAGTCGACGAGCAATGGACGTTCGTCGGCAAGAAGCAATCACGGCTCACGACCGACGAGCGGGCCGAGCGCGGCAACATCGGCGATATGTACCTCTGGATCGGCGTCGACCAAGACACGAAGCTCGTGCCGACGTTTGCGCTAGGTAAGCGATCGGCCGACATGGCACGGCGATTCATGGTGGATCTAGCGAGCCGCTTGGTTCCGCACGACAACCCACACGCGAGCGATGCGCATGCGTTTAAGCCGGAAGGGTTTCGAGCGGTCACGCAATTGAGCACCGACGGATTCGCGGCCTATCCCGAGGCGGTCGATTTGGCTTTCGGCCCGTATGTGAAGTTCGGGACGATCGTCAAAGAGTACCGCAACGCGAACATGCACTACACGCCGAGCGAAATGGTCGGCACCGAGCGCCGAGGGGTATTCGGCATCGACGGCGGATCGGAGGCGAGTATATGCACTTCGCACATCGAGCGGTTCAACGCGACCACTCGATTGTTCTTGAAGCGATTCAACCGCCTAACGCTGTGCTTTAGCAAGAAGTTGGACGGCCTCGCGGCAGCCGTGGCGATGTACGTCGCTTATTACAACTTCTGCTGGCGCACACGGAAGCCGGGAACGACCGGAAAACGGCGACCGACCGCCGCGATGGCTGCGGGGCTGTCCGATCACACTTGGCGGTTTGCCGAGTTGTTCGAGGCTGTGAACGGAAACTGACGGTAGTCGCCAGTCGCAAACAGCGAATAGAATGCGACAAACCCCCAAAGGAGGCTGATATGGTAGAGCATCTGTTTCGCGTCCGGCTGAATGAACTAATAACCGTTCGCGTGGTCTGCATGAAATGCCGAGCGGCGATCGAGGTAAGCCCTGAAACGCTAAGCCTTCGAGGCGAGCAATGCCGTGGATGCGGTACCGTGCTGGTAGAGCAACGCGACAATCGGCTAGTAAACCTCGGCATGGCAATCCGCGAACTGACAAGCCCGCCCAAAGCGGGGCAACCAGAAACCTTTTACGTCGAATTCGCGGTGCCGATCAAAGACACCGTGTAGCGAGACGACTAAACTGAAAACCGCCCCGGGGATTACCTCGGGCGGTTTTTTCATGCGCTAACGCAGGGGCTTGAATGTCGAATCAAACATGGTGGCGAATCGTAGCGATTACCTGCACAGCTACGGTCTGCTTCACGGCTATTGCTTGCTGCCGGCTACTAAAGACCGAGCCGCCTAGATTCGAGCGACACGCATTGCGCACAACCGATGAAGCAGGATTCGGCATCTTGTTCGACAATCAGACCGGAAAAGCCCAACGACTGCACGCCGAACCGTTCATAAATTGATCGCACCATCCGCCAAAGAGTCTAATTCAAATTAGGACACTATCGAACGTGCCTGCTACTTTGCCGGAGCCCGTCGCTCACCTATAACGGAGTCTCGACCGGTTTTTTAGTCCCTGCTTCGAGTTGTCCGTGGCTGCCAAAGCTTCCGCCGAATCCGCTTCGACCGGCGCGCTCGACTTCCTCGCCGATTCCAACGGCGGCGACGTTCCGGCCGTCGTCGCGCTCTACGGCGACGAAGCGTTTCTCAAGCGGCTCGCTTTAGAACGGCTCAAGCAGCGCATCGGCGGAGCGGGCGAGGCCGAATACAGCGTCACCGAGCTCGCCGGTCCGCAAGCCGTGCCGCGCGACGTGTTCGACGAGCTCAGCACCTTGTCTCTCTTCGGCGGCGGCCGGCGCGTCGTCGTCATCGACGAGGCCGATAAGTTCGTCACCGACTATCGTCCGCAGCTCGAAGACTACGTCGCCAAGCCGTCGAAAGCCGGCGTCCTCATCCTCGACGTCGACACCTGGCCCTCGAACACGCGGCTTTACAAAGCGGTCGCCGCGTCGGGCCTGAACCTCGAATGCAAAGCGCCGACCGGTACGGCGCTCGTCAAATGGCTCGTCGCCTGGTCGAAGACCCGGCATCGGGCCAAGCTCGAAACCGACGCCGCCGAATCGCTGGTCGACTTGGTCGGCGCCGAGCTCGGCCTCTTAGATCAAGAGCTCGCGAAGCTCGCTTCGGCAGCCGGCGAGAAACCGATCGGCGTCGAACTCGTAGATCAGTACGTCGGCACGTGGCGCACGAAGACCGCTTGGGAAATGATTGATGCCGTCGTCGACGGACACGCTCCGACGGCGATCAAGCAACTCGACAAACTCATCGGAGCCGGCGAGCATCCCATCGCGCTCTTGGCGCAAATGGCTTCGACCTTCCGCCGCTTTGCGAGTGCCGTCCGCCTGCTCGAACAAGCGGAGCGCCGCAAGCAACGGGTCGTCGCACGACAGATCTTGGAGCAAGCCGGCTTCAAGTCGTTCGTGATGGAAAAAGCCGAACGCCAGTGGCGACAGCTCGGCCGAATCCGTGCCGGCAACTTGTATCAAATGCTGCTCGAAGCTGATCTCGCCCTGAAAGGCCGCGCGTCGCAACCGGCCCGAGCCCGGCTGGTGCTCGAGCAATTCATCGCCAAACTCTCGACCGCCGGCGACCCGCGCAAGAATTGAATTAACGTAGCAGGCACGTTCCACGTGCCGTAGCCACGCGCGTCGTTCGGTAAAAGAGTCGCGCGGCGTTTCGCGAAGTTTCGTGTGGCGGACGGCACGTGGAACGTGCCTGCTACGATTTCGCCGCCGCTGCTAGCTCTCCGGCCGAGCCATCTTGTCGCGGCGGCGGTTTTTTCGTACTCTCCCGCCCCTTCGCCGCCTCACATCGTTTCTTCACCGCACCTCCGGCTTCTCACTTCGATGAACGGACTCGCGCGCCGCCGAATCGCCGTCGTCGGGCTTTGCTTCTGCATCGCCGGCTGTGCCGCGCACCAACTTCCTCGCGATCCCTTCGGCACCGAGACGACCGACTCCACGTCGCCGGCGGCTACCGAAGCGAGCGCCTCCTCAGCATCGCCCCCGAACGAAAACAATGGCGCAGCGACAGCGAACACGACGCCCGTCAACAACGCATTAGAGTCGACCGTTGACCACGGTCCTCCGCCGACGAGCCCTTACGCGAAAAATTCCGCGACCGCCGCGAACACACCGACTCCGAACCGCGCCGCAACGCCAGTCGCGCCTAACTCCGCCACACCTTCAACGCCGCACCGGCCGGCATCTCCGGCGGTGGCCGACGATGCCGCCTCGCTCGCGAAGATCATGGCCGAGCTGCAAGCGATTGGCCCGCTCGATCCAGCGATTCAAAGTCGGTTGATGGACGACCTCCGGCAGACCGATCCCGCTCTCTGGCCGACCTTGATGCAAACCTTCAAGGCCGGCATCGCCTATCGACAACGAGCCACAGCGACGGCCGCCACGACCGCTCCGGCTGCGACTACAACGCCACCGACTCCGCCGGTATCGACGCCATCGGCACCGACGATCCCCGCTTCGGTCATTTCGCAACTTCGGAATGCCGACTCTCCTTCGCCGTTCGCCAACCTTCCGCTCGATGCGCTCGGCGGCGGAGGGATGACGCCGCGCAACGGCGGTTCGCCGGGCCTCGCCTTGCCGACGCAGACGATCTTGCAAGCCGCGATGGCCGAGGCGCAACGTCGCGATGAAGAACAGTCGCGCGTGCCGCCGAAGATCTCGGTCTCCGCCTCGCTCGTGAAATGCGATCCAGACGAAGCGGCCGCGAAGCCGTCGAAGGTCGAGCTCGTCGCACACACCGAGACTAAAACGGAAACGAAAAGCGATGCGCCGACTCCGACGAACCCCACGTCGCCGAATCCGCCGCCTGGGGATGCCGCTTGGCGCGAGTCGCTCGGGCTCGTCATCACCGGGCTCGAAACGCAAACGCGGGAAGCACCGCACAGCGCCGCGGAAGTCTCGCGGCATGCTTGGCTCCGCATGTTGTATCTCGCGGCCGGGCGACGCGAAGACGCGCTCAAGCCGATCCCGGGCATCGCCGCGGCCGAGCAAGATTTTTGGAGCGAGCAGATCTACGGCCTCGCCACCTATCTCGATACCGAGAAGCTGACCGATCCGGCCCGCCGTTCGGCCGAAGCGCGCAGCCACTTGGCGAAGGCCGAGAAGCGCCTTTCCGAAGCCAGCACGCTCGCCGTCCGGAGCCTCGCGTTTTGCACCGAGGTCTCCAGCTACGGGGTCTACGAGCGGTTCAAAGAGTACCGCTTCAAAGCCGGCCAGCCGTTGATCCTCTATTCCGAAGTCGAAAACTTTCGCAGCGAAGAATCGGCCAAAGGTTTTCACACGGCGCTGCGCAGCAGCTACCAGATTCTCGATCCGCAAGGCCGACGCGTCGCGGAAAACGACCTGGCGCTCACGGAAGAGTTTTGCCAAAACGAACGCCGCGACTATTTCATTCGCTACTTCCTCTCGGTGCCCGAGCGAATCTACGACGGCAAGTACACGCTGCAACTCACGATCGTCGACACGCTGAGCCAAAAGATCGGCCAATCGACGATCGACTTCACGGTGGGCGAAGAGAAGAAGTAAGAAGCAGCGCACAAAGTCGCAGCTTCCAACCACGCCGCTCCGTTCAATAGCCCCGGATGCATATCCGGGGCCGCACCGCACCGCAGCGGCTTTCCCCCCGCGATCGTGCGACTTCCCCGCGGGCATTCATCCGCGGCGATCGGCGTTTCCACGAGCCTGCCGGCGCTCACTCCTTGCAAGGCATCGGGCGTTTGCCTACGCTGATTGGTTCCGCCGAATCGCCGGCGTTTCTTCCTTCTTCCTCTCTCGACGACGAGCCATGACGGACCCTTATTTCCAAGCGCGTTTCGCGGATCGAATCGGCGGCCCCAACTACGGCAAGGGGACCGAAATCTATAAGTTCGAGAAGATCAAGCGCGCCAAACGCAAGGCACTGGCCGAGCATCCCGAGCGCTCGCTCGTCGACTTCGGAATCGGCGAGAACGACGAGATGGCGCCCGAGGGTGTGCGCCGTGTGCTGGCCGAAGAAGTGAACAAGCCGGAGAACCGCGGCTACGCCGACAACGGCATCGCCGCCTTCAAGGAAGCGGCCGCCGCGTTCATGCGCCGCAACTTCAACGTCATCCTCGATCCCGTCAAAGAGATCAACCACTGCATCGGCACGAAGACGGCGCTCGCCATGCTGCCGGCCGCGTTCATTAATCCGGGCGATGTCACGCTCATGACCGTGCCGGGCTATCCCGTCGCCGGCACGCACACGAAATACTACGGCGGCGAAGTCCATCGCTTGCCGCTCTTAGCGCAGAACAACTTCTTCCCGGACTTAGACGGCATCCCGGCCGACGTGCTCAAGCGCGCGAAGCTGCTCGTGCTCTGCTACCCGAACAGCCCGACCGGCAAGACGGCGACCGTCGACTTTTATAAAAAAGTCGTCGACTTTGCGCGGAAGCATCAGCTCGTCGTCATTCAAGACGCGGCACATAGCCTGCTCTCGTACGACGTGAAGCCCTTGAGCTTCTTGGAAGTGCCGGGGGCGCGCGAGGTCGGCGTCGAAATCCATTCGATGTCGAAGGGCTTCCACATGATCGGCTGGCGGATGGGCTTCGTCGCCGGCCACGAGCGGATCGTGCAAGCTTTCAGCGATGTGAAAGACAACAGCGATTCCGGCCAGTTCATCGCCGTGCAGAAAGCTGCGGCCGCCGCTTTGAACGACGACTCGATTCCGGTTCAGGTCCGCGCGAAGTATCGCCGGCGGTTAGTGAAGTTGGTCGAGCTCTTGAAGCGTTCCGGCTTCGAGTGCTCGATGCCCGGCGGAACCTACTTCCTCTACACGAAAGCGCCGCGCGGCTTGGCCGACGGCACGAAGTTCGACAACGCCGAAGCGGCCAGCCAGTATCTCATCACGGAGCATTCGATCGTCACGGTCCCGTGGGACGATGCCGGTCCTTACATCCGTTTCTCCGTCACCTACGAAGCGGCCGATGAAGCGGCGGAAGATGCCTTGATGCGCATTACCGAAGAGCGATTGACGCGCATGAAGCCTGTGTTTTAATCGGTTTCGGTAGCCCGAAGCGTCCGAGGAGGTCTTGGGTCATGGAATCGATATGCATTAAGCGAACGTTCGTCGGCGTCTGCTGCGTCGGCCTGCTGTTCGTCGCCGGTTGCCAAGAAAAAGAAGCTCCGATTCCGACGATCGCGCAAGACATCAATCGCGCGATGATGGAGCCCGACTCGGAAGAGAAGGTGCGCCGCCTGCTGGAACTTTCGGCTAAGGCGCGTGAGATTCATGACCTGCCCGCGACCCGCACGACGCTCGGCTACGCCGTGCAATCGGCAGCGACGATCGACGACCCGGTCTTGCGCGCCGAACTGCAAACGCTCGCGGGCAAGGAGCTCATGCGCGGGAAGTGGGAAAAGGAGGGGCAGAAGGCGATCTCGGCGGCGCGCATCTCCGCGGCGACGATTCCCGATCTCTCGAAGAAAGTTAGCGCGCTGACATCGCTGGCGATCGCGTTGCAGCAAATCGGCGACAACGTTTCGGCCGACACTTCGATTCGCGATGCAGAGAAAACGGTCGTCGGCATCGCGGAGCCGGAGCTGCGCGTGCCGTTGCTGGCCGCCTTGAGTGCGGCGTTCGTGAAGTTCGGCGACCCTGTGCAAGCCGAGAAACAACTGGGGGCGGCGCTGACGCTCGCCGGCACCATCCCGGATAGCGCGAAGCGAACGGCCGCCGAAAGCCAAGCGGCCGTGGCCTGTTACCGTAACGACCGGCCGATCGAAGGCCGAAAGTTCTTCGATGCCGCGATCGCGACGGCGGAAAAGATTCCCGATGCCGCGGCCAAGTCGACGGCGCTGATCGGCATCGCGGAGACGCTGTTGCCGTATCGGAAGCAGGTGCCGGTCGAGCTCCCTTTGAAAACGGCCATCGACGTCTCGAACACGATCGCCAGCGAATCGGTGAAGCAGACGATCCAGAAACGGCTCAACGCCGCGCTGAAGACGAACAACCCGTAGCCGGCGTCACTCGCCGAGCGCTTCGCTTGCCGCGCCGGTCGTCGAGGCCGGCGATTTCACGGGAGCGAAACCGCGCCGAAGCGTGTTCTCCGTGATCGTGCGCGGGAGCATGAACTGCAACAGATAGTCGCCGCCGCCGGCCTGGCTGCCGATGCCCGACATCTTGAAGCCGCCGAACGGCTGCCGCCCGACCATCGCACCGGTGATCGGTCGATTGAGATACAGATTGCCGACTAAGAACTCGCGCCGCGCGCGGCGCAAGTTGGCCGGGCTGCGCGAATACATGCCGCCGGTCAGCGCATAGTCGGTGCCGTTGGCGATGCGGAGCGCTTCGTCGAGATTCGCGGCTCGCAGCACCGCCAACACCGGGCCGAAGATCTCTTCTTGCGCGATCCGCGCAGTCGCCGGCACGTCGGCGAAGATATGCGGGCCGACGTAATACCCTTCGCTCGCCCAAGGACCGACCTCGACGGCGAGCGCCGTTCGTCCTTCTGCGGCTCCGAGCGCGAGATACTTTTCGATCCTCTGCCGCGACTCTTCATCGATCACCGGGCCGATGCTCGACGACGGATCTTCGGCCGGTCCGACCTTCAAGCTGCGAGCCGCTTCGACGAGCCGTTCGAGAAACGGCGCATAGGCCGCTTCGAGCACGATCGCGCGACTGCAAGCCGAGCACTTCTGACCTTGATAACCGAATGCGCTCTTCAAGACTCCGGCAACCGCTTCGTCGAGATCGGCGTCGTCGTCGACGATGATCGCGTTCTTGCCTCCCATCTCGGCGATGACGCGCTTGACGGAATTGCCTCCCGACGTCGAAATCTCTGCCGCGCGGCGATGGATCGCCAGCCCGACGGCGCGCGAACCGGTGAAGGCGATCAGCGCCGTGTCGGGATGTTCGACGAGCGCGGCGCCGGCCGTTTCGCCGAGGCCCGGCAGATAGTTGACGACTCCCGGCGGGAATCCGGCCTCGGTGAGAATCTCCATGAACTTCGCGGCGATCACGGGAGACTGTTCCGCCGGCTTCATCACGACGGTGTTGCCGGTCACAAGCGCCGCGGTGGTCATGCCGCAGAGAATAGCAAGCGGAAAGTTCCACGGCGCGATCACGACCGCGACCCCGCGCGGCACGTACACGAATTCGTTTTCTTCGCCGGCCAAGTCGACGCGATGCGCATCTCCTTCGATATGGAGCGCAACGCGGGCGTAGTATTCGCAGAAGTCGATCGCTTCGGCGATGTCGCCGTCGGCCTCACGCCACGGCTTGCCGCACTCGAACACTTCCCAAGCCGCGAGCTCGTAGCGCCGCTCGCGCATCCGAGCGGCGGCGGCTTTCAGCAACTCCGCGCGACGCTCGACGCCGAGCGCGTTCCAAGCCGGAAAGGCCCGCTTCGCGGCGGCGACGGCGAGCTGCGCTTCGCGCTTGCCGGCCGCGGTCGCGAGCCCGACCGTTTCGTGCATATGCGACGGATTGAACGACGGAATCAAGTCGTGCGTCTCGACTGGCTTGCCGTCGATCACCAACGGATAGTGGGCGCCAAGCTGCCGGCGGACGACGCCGAGCGCGTCGCGAAACCGCTCCCGCTCGGAAGCGATCGCGAAATCAAGCAGCGGCTCGTTGCGGAAGTCGTCGACGATCGCAGGGGCAGCGTCGGGAACGGTCGGAGCTCGGCCGTTCGCTTGGCCGTCGTGGTGCGCGTGGCGACCGTTGTGATCGAGAGGGTTCATCAGCAATACCTCGGTCGAGGCGTGATCGGTGAAAGCGCTTTTCAAAAACGAATCGTTCGACGTGTTTTCCAACAACCGACGGACGAGATAAGCCATACCGGGAATCAACTGCCCGAACGGCATATAGACCCGCAGCCGATAACCCAGCTCGGTGAAAACTTCCTTCTCGAGGTCCCCCATGCCGTAGAGCATTTGGAGCTCGATGTCGGTCGAGGGGATCCCGAGTTGCCGAGCCGCGGCGATGCCGTGGGCGAGCGAACGAACGTTGTGGCTACCGAGCGCCGTGCGCAAGGTCGGATGGTTGCGCAACAGGAAGCGAGCGCAGCGTTCGAAGTTCGCGTCGGATTCCCATTTCCGCTGGAAGACCGGAACCGGCCAGCCTTGCAAGCCGGCGAAGACCGTTTCGTAGTCCCAATAGGCCCCTTTGACGAGCCGAATCCAAACGCTCGTGCCGCGCTCGACGGCCCAATCGCGCAGGCCGATTAAGTCGTCGAGCGCGTCGCGGAGGTAGGCCTGAATGACGATCCCGACGTCGTCGCGGGCGCGGAACTCGTCTTCCATCAACACGGTGCGGAAGATGTGCAACGTCAGGTCTTTCGCGCGATACGATTCCATATCGACATGCACGAACGCGCCGTAGCGCTTCGCCGCGCGCAAGAGCTCGCGCAAGCGTCGGGCCACGCGCTCGGTCGTGCCGTCGAAATCGAGCGCGTCGAACTGGCTATCCAAGGCCGACAGCTTTACGGAGACGTTCACGCGCGGCAACGGGCCGGTCGTGGTCCGATCGCAGAGCGGCACCTCGGGCCAAGCGTTGATCGCGGGCGCGATGCCGGCCAAGAGCTCGAGATACGATTGCAGATAACGATCGGCTTCGCTTTCGCTCGTCACGGCTTCGCCAAGCAGGTCGAACGTGCAGGCCCGACCTTGCTTGCGCTCGCGCTTGGCCGCGGTGAGTAGCTCGGCCGTGGTGGTGCCGGCGATGAAACGTCGGGCGTTGCTCGCGGCATTGCGGCGGGCAGCCATCGCGACGGCGCGGCCGGTGACGCTCGTGGCCGAGGCCGCGGTGAGGCCGAGACGGACCGCGGTCGGCAGATGGTCGTCGACTTCGTGGAAGTATTCTTGCAGATGCCGCACGACCGACTCGCTCGTGCCGAGCATCGGGAGCACGTCGACGAAGCGAAACATCTGAACCTTGACCGATTCGTCGGCCATCGCCCAGGCCATGACCTTGTCGTCCCACCAGCGGCGGCTCAGCAGGTTCGGGCGGCTGCGCGAGAGATGCTCGAAGACGTAGCGGCCGACCTCTTGGGTCTGCGCTTCGATGTGAGCCAGCTCAGCGGTGGAAAAGTCGTCGACCACGGGCCCTCCCGTTGCGCCCTACCTGGAAGGCGGAACGCTGCGCAATACTACGCCGCCGGCGGGCCGGGTCAAGCGATTCGGCGCAGAGTTCGTTTTCGCAAGCTTTTATTTTCCAACTAGTTGCGTTGTTCACCGCGGGTTTGATGCCGCGAGAAAAAATAAAAGTGCAGTCGCCAAATAAAGGAGACTCCCGGCGCATCTATGTAGTTGCAGCCATGAATCACGCCGGGCCTTGCACAAGAACCGTTATGAATCGACCTACGGACGAACTGTTGTGGACCGCCTACCGCTATTCGGCGGGGGAACTCTCGGAAGCGGACTCGACCGAGTTCGAGACTCTGCTGGCCGACGATCAAACGGCGCGCGAAGCGCTGGCCATGGCCGTCGGCCTGGCGGAGACGATTCGCGCGGCGGAGCAAATGCCGGCTGCTCGGCCGGCTACTTCACTTTCACCGACCAGCATGCCGGCTTCCGTATCGCGCGCGGCATGGCAGCGGACAGCTGGTTGGGTCGCGGTCGCCGCGGCTGCTTCCGTGGCGCTGCTGTTCGCCTGGCAAGGTTTGCAGCACGAAGGAAACCCAGCTCAGCCGGCGAGACCGGTCGCCGAAGCCAACCCAGCCGACGACGAATCTCGGCTGCTGCTGGCAATGATCAACCGCCCGCAAGCCCAAGAAGCGATCGAGGAAGCGCTGGAGGAAGCTCCGTCGGCGCTTGTGCCGAGCGTGGCGCTCGACGACGGCGACGACTTGAGCGAGCTTGAACCATCAGCGACGCTCGACGAAGCGAATACTGCCCCCGATTGGTTGCTGGCGGCCGTTGCGGAATCGAAACAGTAATAGTTATGGAAGCGGTAATAGTGATGATGATGAATCGCAGCTACGCAGTCCGATCGGTTTCGACGATGCTCCTCATCGCCGTGTTCGCCTACGGTGCCGCTACGGCAGGGCCGAACCGGGCGGGTGCCGCACCACCCGTCGCGACGGCGACCGGCGCGGCTACCGCGAAAAACGGCAAGAACTTGCGCGCCGCGGCGGGGTTTACTCCCGAGCGGGAAGCGGCGGCGCTGACGTTCGTGCGGACGCATCATCCGGAACTGGCCGACTTGCTGGAGCGCTTAAAGGAGCGCCGGCCGCACGAATACGAAAAGGCGATTCGCGATCTGTTTCGCGTGAGCGAGCGATTGGCGGTGAGTCGCGAGGAGTTTCCGTTGCGATACGAATTGGAGTTGAAGCAATGGAAATTAACTTCGCGGATCCAAGTGCAGACGGCCCGACTGGCGATGGGACGGACTCCCGAACAAGAGCAAGAGTTGAAGCAACTTTTGGCCGAACAGCTTGCGGCGCATCGTGAGTTGCTCGCGTTGAATCTCGAACGGGCCACGGCCCGCGCGGCGGCCTTGTCGCAGGAATTGGCGGACCTCGACGGGCGGAAGCAAGCGATTCTCGACGCGAAGTTCGAGAAGGCGCTGAAGTCGACGGAGAAGAAAACGAACGTGAAGCCCGATTCGCAGACTGAAAAGACGACGACCGAAAAAACACCGGCCGACAAACAATAGTCCGACAAAGGAAGCCTGTTATGCAGCGCACTCTCTTTCTTCTCACCTGGACGATCGGCTCCGGCCTGCTCGCGCAAGCTCACGCCGAAACGATTCCCAATGCCCATGCTCAGGCCGAAGCGCCGCTGGTCGCTCCGGCCGATAGTCGCTTCGCCGCCGATTGCGAGGAGGTGCCGAGCTTGCAACGGCATGTGTTGCCGCTGATGGGGCGGCTCGGCTGCAACGGTCGGGCCTGCCACGGCTCATTCCAAGGCCAAGGTGGTTTCCGCCTGTCACTCTTCGGCTACGACTTCAAAACCGATTACGAAGCGCTCGTCAAAAGCAAAGTGCCGCGCGTCGACCCGAAGAACATCGCGGCCAGTATGATTCTCGCCAAGCCTTCGTCGGACGATAAAGACGAGCATGGCGGAGGGAAGCGGATCGAGGTCGGGAGTTGGCAATACCGCCTGATCGCGAACTGGATCAAAGCCGGAGCGCCGGCGGTCGACGAGGCGAAAGATCCGCAGTTCGTGCGAATGGAAGTGACGCCGACGGAGATCGTCTACGACAAAATCGGTGCAGCGACCCAGTTGCACGTCGTCGCACATTGGTCGGACGGCTCGCGCGAAGACGTGACGCCGCTCTGTCGTTTTCAAACGCAAGACGACGCCGTCGCGAAAGTCGATCCCGCCGGCAAGATCACCTGCGTCGGCAAGGGAGACACGCATGTCGTCGCCTTCTACGACAACGGCGTCGTGCCGGTCGGAGTCTTGCTGCCGGTGAGCGACCGGTCGGGCCCGGCCTATCCCGACGTCGCCGCGAAGACGCGGATCGATCAACTCGTCGTAACGAAGCTCCGCAAACTCGGCGTGGTGCCGTCGGAAGTTTGCTCCGACAGCGAGTTCCTGCGCCGCGCGAGCCTCGACATCACCGGCCAGCTGCCGTCGGCGGCGGAAGTCGAAGCGTTCGCCGCCGACACAGCGCCGAACAAGCGGGCGAAGAAGACGGACGAGCTCCTCGCTCGGCCCGCTTACGCCGCGTGGTGGAGCACGAAACTCAACGACATTCTCGGCAACAGCGAAAACCAACTTCGCAACGGCGCGCACTCGCGAGCAAGCGAGCTCTGGTATCGCTGGATCAACGGCCGCCTCGCCGACAACGCTCATTACGACGACATCGTCGAGGGGATCGTGCTGGCGACGGGCCGCAGCTCCGCAGGGCAAACCTTGGCGGAATATAGCGCCGAGATGTCGTCGTATGTCCGCAACGATAGTCCGGCCGACATCCACGAACGGGCCACGATGCCGTTTTACTGGATGCGGCAGAACATGCGCACCCCGAACGAGAAGGCGTTGTCGTTCAGCTATGCCTTTCTCGGCGTGCGGCTGCAATGCGCGGAATGCCACAAACATCCGTTCGACCAATGGAGCCAGTACGACTTCCAGCACTTCACGGCGTTCTTCAACCGCGTGAGCTCCGGCCTGAAGAATAAGCAGGAATACGAGCAGATGGTGGCCGCGCTGAAGCTCGAAGTCGATCCGAAAAAGGGAGGAGGACAAGTTCGCCAAACCCTCGACAAGCTGGCGATCGACGGCAAGGTCGTGCCGTTTCCCGAGGTCTTTATCCAAGACGCCAAAAACGGCAAAGCGCCGGGCAAGGAGAACAAAGGCAAGTTCGTCGCCGCCGGCCGCGTGATCACGCCGAAGGTGCTCGGCGGCGAAGAGATCGTCGACCGGACGTACGACGACCCGCGACAACCGCTGATGGATTGGTTGCGCCAGAAAGACAATCCTTACTTCGCAAAGTCGTTCGTCAATCGGGTCTGGGCGAACTACTTCAACGTCGGCATCGTCGAACCGGCCGACGACATGAACCTCGCCAACGCTCCGAGCAACAAGGAACTGCTCGACTACTTAGCCGCGGCGTTCGTCGAACACGATTACGACATCAAATGGCTCATGCGCGAGATCGTCGGGAGCGAGACCTACCAGCGCTCGTGGCACGTTAACGCCACGAACGAACTCGACCTGCGCAACTTCAGCCGGGCCGTGCCGCGGCGATTGCCCGCCGAAGTAGTCTACGATGCCGTCGTCAGTGCGACGGCCGGCGACGCCGAGTTGAGCGAGCGGAGCGGCGATCCGATCACGACCTGCGCGATCGGCCTGGGGCTCGGTTACACCACGCGCAACAACGGCGGCGGCAAAGGACGCTCCGCGAACTACGCCCTCAGCGTCTTCGGCAAACCGAAGCGCGAGACCCCGTGCGATTGCGAGCGCTCGAACGAGCCGTCGCTGCTGCAAACCGTGTTTCTCCGCAACGATCAGGAAATGTTCTCGCTGATTACCCGAAGGAACGGCTGGCTCGATCTCGCCGTCGGCAGTTCGACGAAACCGATGGTCGCCGAAGCCGCGGGCTCGGCATCGGAACCGATGAAGAAGATCGGCCGGGAGCTGGCTACACTCCGGGCCGAACAAGAGCGGCTCGCCGGCTTGTTGAAAGAAACCGGAGACAAGAAGCCAACCGCCGAGAAGCGGAAGAAGCTGGAACAAGAACAAGCTTGGAACGCGCTCCGGCTCGCCGAGCTGCGCAAGGCCCGCTTCGCCGGCGAGGCGGGGGGCAAGAACAAACCGGGCGCGAACGGCGGTGCATCCGGTGCGGTGGTCACGCAGGCGACTACAAAGGCAGCCACTCCGACGCCGAAGACCGACGCCGAGTTGATTCGCCAAGCGTACTTGCGCACGTTCAGCCGCGAACCTTCGGCCGCCGAACTGGCGAACGCCGCGACCTACGTGAAGGAATCGACCGACCAAGCCGCAGGAATGCGCGACCTCGTTTGGGCCTTGATGAACGCAAAGGAATTCGTCGTCAACCACTAAGACGAACCTCGCACGGCCAACCAAGAACCAAGAACTACGAACTACGAACCGAGAAACAAGGAATCTTCCCATGTCGTTGCATCGCTTTTGTGACGGAATGAAGCGTCGCGATTTCCTCAAAGTCGGCGCGCTCGGCACGGGCTTGAGCTTGGTCGATTACTTGCGCTGGGCGCAGGCCGGCGAAGTGCGACCGGAAGCGAAGGCCAAGGCCGCGATCTACATCCGGCTCGGCGGCGGGCCGACGCACTTGGACACGTTCGACATGAAGCCGGAAGCTCCGGTCGAATACCGCGGCAACCTCAAGCCGATCCAAACGAACGTCGCCGGGATGGAGATTTGCGAGAAGTTCCCCCTCTTGGCGAAGTGCGCCGACAAGTTCACCATCTTGCGCGGCGTGAGCCATACGCTGGCCGCGCACGAGCTCGGCTCGAAGTATCTGCTGACGGGCAATCGGCCGCTGCCGTCGATCGAGTTCCCCTCGATCGGCTCGGTCGTGAGCAAGGAGCTGGCGTCGCCGATCGATATGCCGCCGTTCGTCGCGATTCCCAACTCGCCGCAAGGGGGCGGCTTCCTCGGTCTGCAATACGGTCCCTTCTCGACGAACGCGCAGCCGAAGCTCGGCCTACCGTTCAATGTGCGCGGCATCGGCCTGCAAGGGGGCATGACGTTGTCGCAAGTCGATCGCCGCGAGAAGCTGCTCGCATCCGTCGACACGACGTTCCGCGAGATCGAAGCGAAGAGCGACGTCCTGAGCGGCCTTGATGAATTCTCCGAGCAAGCCTACGCGATGATCAGCTCGCGCCGCGCGCGCGATGCGTTCGACATGAGCCGCGAGAAGCCGGAAGTCTCGCAGCGTTTCGGCGAGGGAGAGGTGAACCAGAGCGCGCTCTTGGCGGTGCGGCTCATCGAAGCCGGCGCGCGGTTCGTCACCCTGACGACCGGCAGTTGGGACATGCACAACGATATCTACACGCGGCTCGACAAGAACCTGCCGATGGTCGATCAAAGCCTGTCGGCGTTGCTCACCACCTTAGAAGAGCGAGGCCTCTTGGAAACCACGGCCGTGATCATGACCGGCGAGTTCGGGCGGACGCCGAAAGTGAATGCCCGCGGCGGGCGCGACCATTGGCCGCGCGCGATGTTCGTCGTGATGGCCGGCGGCGGGATGAAGACCGGGCAAACGATCGGCGCGAGCGACGATAAAGGCCAAGGCCCGCTCCACGACGCGATCACGCCCGACGATGTCGCGGCCTCGCTCTTCCATAGCCTCGGGATCGACTCGCATAAGGAATATCAAACCAATACGGGCCGGCCGGTGATGATCTCGCGCGAGGGGAAGCTGATCTCGCAACTGTTCGCTTAAGAAACCGTTCGCTTAATCCGGGGGTCCGTGCCGAGCTCTGCGCCCTTTTCCGACACAGCCGGCATGCACCAAGCGCGAGTCGAGAGTTTCACGCTCTCGGCTCGTGCTTTTTTTTGCCAAACTTTCGCTGCCGCAAGCCGAACCGGTCGGCGGCGCGATGTGTCGTGTAGGCCGACCGGTTCGGCTGCGAACAAGCTGCAAAACGGTGATTCGCACGGTGCAATCCCTACAATCGATACGACCGGCAACAATCCGACGAACTCGGAACGCCTCGGCCGATCTAACCCAAGCTGCCGGCGTCGGTTAAATCTCCACCGAGCGCCGACAACCGGTTGTCAATTCGGGCCGTGCGGCTTATTGTAAATTGGTTACGACTTTGCGCCGGGGCCTGCTCGAAAGCCTCGGCCCGACACTTATTTCCTTCAGCGAGAACCCGACCCGTGGCCACGATCGCCAAACCTGCCGCCGCTACCGACCTCGTTTGCGGTGCCGACATCGTCGTGCAGTCGCTCATCAACCACGGCGTCGATGTGATCTTCGCTTATCCGGGGGGCGCGAGCATGCCCCTGCATCAGTCGCTCGTCAAATACAAAGACAAGATCCGCACGATCCTCCCGCGCCATGAGCAAGGGGGCGGGTTCGCCGCGCAAGGCTACACGCGCAGCACCGGCAAAGTCGGCGTCTGCATGGGCACGAGCGGCCCGGGAGCGACGAACCTCGTCACCGTGATCGCCGACGCGAAGCTCGACAGCATTCCGCTGGTGATTCTCACCGGCCAGGTGAAGACGCCGGTCATCGGCAGCGATGCGTTTCAAGAAACGCCGATCGTCGAAGTCTGCCGCGGCATCACGAAGCACCACTACCTCGTGACCGACATTAAAGACTTGGCCCGCGTGATGCGCGAGGCGTTCCACATCGCCACGAGCGGCCGGCCGGGCCCGGTGCTGGTCGACCTGCCGAAAGACGTGCAACAGTACGAGACGGTGCCCGACTACGACGCCCCGATGAACCTGCCGGGCTACCACATGGAAGACCGCCGGGCCTCGTCGGCGCAGCTCAAGGCCGTGGCCGAGCTGATCAAAGGGGCGAAGAAGCCGATGGTCTATGCCGGAGGCGGCATCATCGCCGGCGACGCCTCGACCGAACTCCGCGCGTTCGTGAAGAAGACCGGCATTCCGGTCACGATGACGTTGATGGGCCTCGGCACGTTCCCGGCCGACGATCCTCTTTGCTTCGACATGCTCGGCATGCACGGCAGCGTGTATGCCAACTACGCCGTCGAGCAGTGCGACCTGCTCCTCGCGTTCGGCGTTCGGTTCGACGACCGCGTGACGGGCAAGCTTGCCGAGTTTGCGAAGCATGCCAAGATCGTGCATATCGACATCGACCCTTCGGAGCTGCATAAGAACAAGCTCGCGCTGATCGGCATCATGAGCGACATCAAGTTCGCGCTCAAGGAACTGAACAAGATCGTCGAAGCCCCGTCCGACCTCAGCGGCTGGCTGGCGCAGCTCAACGAGTGGAAGAAGACCTATCCGTTTAAGTACGACAAAACTTATCCGGGCATCACGCAACAATACGCGATCAGCGAGCTCAATCGTCTGACGCGCGATCGCGACCCGATCGTCGCGGTCGGCGTCGGCCAGCATCAGATGTGGTCGGCCCAGTGGTTCAAGTTCAATAAGCCCCGCACTTGGCTTTCGAGCTCGGGCCTCGGCACGATGGGATTCGGCCTGCCCGCCGCGATGGGCGCGAAGGTCGCGAATCCGGATCGTCTCGTCATCGACATCGACGGCGACGGCAGCTTCCAGATGAACATCCAAGAGCTCGGCACCTGCTTCTGCGAAAACATTCCGGTGAAGGTGTTGTTGTTGAACAACCAGCATCTCGGCATGGTCGTGCAATGGGAAGACCGCTTCCACGACGCGACCCGCGCGCACACCTACCTCGGCCCGATCGACCACCCGGAAGCCTCCGGCGCGGGCGACGGCTACGGCAATCCGTTCCGCTATCCGAATTTCGTCGGCATCGCGAAGGCCTACGGCTGGGGCGCGAAGTACGTGAAAGAGAAAGCGGACCTGACCGCGGCGCTGCAAGAGATGATCGACTTCGACGGCCCTTACTTGCTCGACGTGCAAGTGCCGTACACGGAACACGTGTTGCCGATGATCCCGGGCGGCGGCACCGTGCGCGACATCATCAACGACTAAGCTCGTCGCGCGACTCACACTCCCGATCGAAACTCACGACTCCGCCTCCTCGCTTCTCCATAGAACGAGGAGGCGGATTTTTTTCGTAGAGGCGAAGCACCCGCGCAACCCTCTGCGCCGCGGTTCGCTTGCGGGTTCGCGAGCGAACCGCTGCGACCCCTAAGATCGTTACTTTCGCCAAACTCACTCCGTGGTCACCCGCTTTTTATTCCCTGAGCGGCGGAATCGCTGGACTCGGAGCGGCGGCATAGCAGGATTGAACGATCGGCCGCAGGTGCGTGCAACGTGCCCGATGCCGAGCGTTTCCGCCGGAACCAGACCCTATTCGGACTGCGCCTGCTCATGCTTATCGATTGCCCTGCCCAGCGGCTGCTCGCCGGCTTCGAACGGATCACGGTCGTGAACTTGCCCGATCGCACGGATCGGCGGCGCGAGATGGAGGAGCAGCTGCAGGCGGTCGGCGTCGAAGCGCACGACGCCCGGCTCCGCTTCTTCGCGGCGAAACGTCCGACCGAAAAAGGAGATTGGCCGAGCCTCGGCGCGCGGGGCTGTTTCCAAAGCCATCTCGAAATTCTGCGGCAAGCGCTCGACGACGGTCTCGGCAACGTGCTCGTCTTAGAAGACGACTGCGACTTCACGCCGCATCTTGAAGAACAACGCGAAGCCCTGCTCGGTGCGCTGGAGACCGCGAGTTGGGATCTCTGCTACCCGGGCCATCCGGAAGCGCTCGCCGATGCCGAAGCTGGCACCTGGGTCGCGCATGCCGGATCGTTTCAGCAATCGCATTGCTACGCCGTTCACGGTCGGGCCCTGCCGCGATTGGTCGAGTTCCTCGAAGCGATCACGCGCCGCGCCGAAGGGCATCCGCTCGGCGGCCCGCAACACTACGACGGCGCGTTGAATATGTTTCGCGCACAGAACCCGGACATCGTCACGCTGTTGGCAGCGCCGAGCTTGGCCCATCAGCGGAGCTCGAAGAGCGACATCTTCGAGCATTGGTACGACCGCGTACCGGGGGTGCGCCAGTTGTTCGCACTCCGCCGGCAATTAAAGAAGCGCCTCCGGGGCTAAGTGCCGGCCGTTCCTCCGCTGGCGGGTTCGCGAAACCGCCCGCGTTGCCCCGGAATCGTCCGAAGAAAATTGCATTTTCTCGAATAACACGTCGAAACAATACTTGTTCCAACAACAATTGTCTTGACGTCCTTTCGACCCGGCTTTATAGATAAGGCATGGCAGCCTCTTCTTCCGCAAACGTTCGTGCGACCCGCACGCCTCGCCGCGCTTCCAAGTTCGACTCGCTCGAACAGGAAGCCTATCTCCAGCTCTGGCGGACCTACGACCGTCTGAAGATGCTCGAAGATCGCCTCTTCGACGAGGTCGAGATCTCAGCGCAGCAATACAACACGCTCCGCCTGCTCCGCTCGGTGCGTCCCAAGACGATGCCGACCTCGGCCTTGGCGGTGCGGCTTGTGTCCCGCGCGCCCGACATGACCCGCCTGCTCGACAAGCTGGAAGAACGAGGCCTCGTGCGCCGCGAGCGCAAGGCCGCGAATCGGCGGGTCGTCGAAGTCGGCATCGCCGAATCCGGCGTGGCGCTGCTCGATGCCCTGGCCGAGCGAGTTCGTCGCTGCCACGCCGAGCAACTCGGCCACCTCGGCGCGAAGGCGCTCCGTGAGCTGATCGGCGTGCTGAAGGAAGTTCGCCGCCCGCATGAAGACGAGGCCAGCTTGTGGCCCGGCAATCAGCCTTAGATTTCACCCTCCCTACTCCGCTCTCGAACATTCTCCTCTCGCATTTGGAGCACGCCCCATGATCCAAACCGCCTCGTCCGCAGCTTCGACCTCCGACGCTTCTCGGCCGCATGTCATCGTCATCGGCGGCGGGCCTTCGGGCGCGACCGTCTCGACGCTCATAGCACAGCAGGGCTACCGCGTGCAACTGTTCGAGCGCGAGCGCTTCCCGCGCTACCACATCGGCGAGTCGCTGATTCCCGAGACGTTTTGGGTGCTCGAGCGCTTGAAGATGCTAGACAAGCTGCGCGCCAGCGCGTTCGTGAAGAAGTACAGCGTGCAGTTCGTCACGGACAAGGGGAAGCTGTCCGAGCCGTTCTACTTCATGGACAACAAGCCGCACGAATGCTCGCAGACGTGGCAAGTCTATCGTCAAGAGTTCGACTTGATGATGCTTCGTAATGCCGCCGAGCAAGGGGTCGACGTCCACGAAGGCGTTCGCGTGCTCGACGTAATCTACGAAGGAACGCGCGCCGTCGGCGTGAAGATCGTCGACGAAGGGGGCACTCATCGCGAAGTCCGCGCCGATGTCGTGATCGATGCGGCGGGCCAAAGCTGCCTGATTCAAGATCGCCTCGGCTTGCGCGAATGGGATCCGGTCCTCAAGAAAGCCGCCGTGTGGACCTATTGGAAAGGGGCCTATCGCGACCAAGGACGCGACGAAGGGGCGACCATCGTCATGCAGACGCAAGGCCGGCAGGGTTGGTTCTGGTATATCCCGTTGCACGACGACGTCCTGAGCGTCGGCGTCGTCGCTCCCTACGATTACCTCTTCACGAATCGCGAGTCGAAGGATTTGGAAAAAATCTACTTCGAAGAAGTCGCCCGTTGCCCGGGCCTGCAACCGCGCATCGCGAATGCGGAACGGGCCGCTCCGTTTCGCGCCGCGAAGGAATACTCGTATCGCTCGAAGGAAGTCGCCGGCGACGGTTGGGTGTTGGTCGGCGATGCGTTCGGGTTTCTCGATCCGCTCTACTCCTCGGGCGTGTTGCTCGCGCTCAAGTCGGGGGCGCTCGCAGCCGACGCCGTGTGCGAAGGGCTCGCGAAGGGAGACACCTCGGCTGCGCAACTCGGCAAGTGGGGGCCCGGATTCATCGAAGGGATGGAGCGGATGCGCCGGCTGGTGTGCGAGTTCTACGACGGCTTTAGTTTCGGACGGTTCGTGAAAAAACATCCCCATCTGAAAGGCCATCTCACCGACCTGTTGATCGGCGACCTCTTCACGGACGCGGTCGACGACGTGATCGCGCCGATGGATGAGATGCGCGCCGAATGGGAAGCCGAGAAAGCCGCGCGAGCGGCGCAATAGCTTAAGCAGACGCCGAGGAACTTCGCTCGTGAGCGGAACGCCGTTCGTCACCTTCGCCGTCGGAATCGCGCTGATGCTCGTCTGCGGCATCGGGTGCGGCTACGTGATGCGCCGGCTGCACCAGCCGGCCGTCCTCGGCGAAATGCTCGGCGGCATCATTCTCGGGCCGACGATCTTCGGCGCACTCTATCCCGAATGGCAAGCGGCGCTCTTCCCCAGCGTCGGCAACGTCGCGGCCGTTCGCAACGGCACGATCAAGCTCGGGATGCTGTTCTTTCTGTTCACCGTCGGGCTCGAGATCGACCTGCGGAGCCTGCGCCGCCATGGCTTGAGCGCGCTCTTGATCGGCACGATCGGCACGGCCGTACCGCTGCTGGTGGGAACGGCCGTGGTCTATTTGCTGCCGAGCTTGTTCCCCGTGCCCGATGAAACGCTCCGGCTGCCGCTAGCGCTCTTTATCGGCGCGTCGCTCGCCAACTCGGCGAATCCGGTGCTGGCCCGAATCTTGCTCGACCTCGGGCTCATGAAAGATAAGCTCGGGACGATTCTGATGGCGGCGACGGTCGTCGACGATCTCGTCGGCTGGTCGCTGCTGGCGATCGTGATGGGCCGCGCGGCCAACGGCGCCGCCGGTTCGACCGCGGCGGCGGCGAGCGCCGGGCAATCGTCGCTATGGGGCGGTGTCGCGACGGTCTTCGTCTTCTTCCTCGTCACGATGGCATTGGGGCGCTGGTTCGCGACACCGCTGTTGCGCCGTGCGAGGCGGAAGTTGAATTGGCCGTCCGGCTTCATCGGCACGGCGATCGTGCTGGTCTTGGTGAGTGCGGCAGCTTCGGAGCATTTCGGTTTACATGCCTTCCTCGGCCCGTTTCTGCTCGGCATCGCGCTCGCTCCGACGACGGCCGAGCGAGAAGAAGCGTACGGAGTGATGGAACACTTCGTACTGAGTTTCTTCGTGCCGATCTACTTCGTTTCGATGGGGCTGACGTCGAACTTCCTCACGCAGTTCGACCTCTCGGTCGTGCTCGTGATTCTCGTCACTGCCTGCGTGAGCAAGATCCTCAGCGCGTATGCGGCCGCGCGCCTCGGCGGGCTCGATTCGCGCACGAGCTGGGCCGTCGGCTGCGGGATGAATGCTCGCGGGGCGACGGGAATCATCCTGGCCGGCGTCGGGCTGGAAAGCGGCGTGATCGACCACCGCATCTACGTGGCGCTCGTGCTGATGGCGCTCATCACCTCGATGATGGCCGGCCCGCTGATGAAGCTGTTCCTGGCTGCGCACGGAGCGACGTCGGAAAGTTTTAAGGAAGCGCCGCTCGCGGGGGAGCGGCCGGCGTGAGGCGCGGGCGAGAGTCTTACTTCTGCTTCTCGCTCAGAATATTGCGCACCTGTTGCTCGAGGCGCGCGCCGGAGTCGGCGGTGAACGAGCGCGCCGCCGCGGCATTGCGAAACTCTACGGGGACCGTTCGCGGCGCGCCTTGCGGAAGTCGGGTCGAAGAGAAGGCCTCGGAGTTCGGCGCTCCGAACGTAATCTGATCGCCGTCGACGTGCATCTCCCAATCCATCAGATGATTCGGCGGCAGGACCCATAACGAGTCGCCGAAGAAGCGATGCCCGTCCGGGTTCGCATCGAGCACCCAATAGGCCGTCTCGACATCTCCATCGGCGGGATCGATGAGCGAGAGATACCGGACCACGATCGGCACGCGCTTCTCGTCGCGAAGGAAGAACATCGTAAAGTCGAACATCGCCATCGTCGGCGAAGCGCCTGGCGAGCGCACCGTGGCGAGCTCTTTTTCGCGCTCGGCGAGCACCTTGCGCTCGAACAGCCCGAGGCTGACGCCGAGCTGCTTGGCCGAGTCTTTCGTGATGACCAAATCTCCCCCGTCGCCGGGCTTGCCGATGCCGATGCTGTATGCCCCGCGGCGAAACCGGCCCGGCAGATTCGGGTCGGGCTCACTCTCGACGAGCACCAGCGTGGTGTACGACTCGAGCGCCTCGCGAATCGATTTCCCAACCTTGTCGACGCTACCGGAGGTCAGTTTCGGATGACTACGAAAGACCAAGTGCGTGCGCTCGGGAAGCGTCTTGGGATCGATCCGCGTGCCGGGCTTAAGCGGCGCGACGGCCACGGGCTCCGGCAAGGGGCCATCTGGAATCGAACCGTTTGAAGCAGCACCGGCTTGAGCGGAAGCACCCTGAGCGGAACCGCTTGCAAGAGTTGCTTTCTCAGGCGGCGCTTTTACGGGAGGCGTTTCCGCCTGCGGCTGACAAGCCAATGCCGAAACGGCAACCGCAGTCGCAACGGCCGCGACTAAAAAGTTCGTCGGCCGCATAGGGCACCCCCGAGTTATCCATATCGCGACGCGCTCTCACCATATCGGTAGCGTCGTAAAGGGTCAAACCACATCGACGACTCGGAACGATATGCGATGGGAATCGGTTGATGCGAAACGCAAACGCAAACGGCCGGCTTACGCCGGCCGCTCGCCTCAGAGAGATTGTGCGTTCGCGACGCGACTTACTTGCGCGGGCCGCGGATGTAGTAGGTCCCCATTTGGTCGGTATGGGTCGGTTGCACGGGAGCCGGTGCGAACGAGCCCGCCCCGCCGGTGAAACCGCCGTCCCCTTGATAAGGACCGTATTGATGAGGGATGCGGCGCAGCTCGGTGCCGGAAGCGCCCCAGCCGTACTTGATCTGACGATGCACGGTCGGCGGCACGATCAACGCGTGCGGCGTGCCGGCCCATTGCGGATCGTAGTAGTTGCCGTGCCAAAGGGTCGATCCGTGCCCGCCGAAGCGGCCGAAGCCGGCGGCTTGCGTGGCGTTCGACCAGCCGCCGCAAACGACGGCCGCGACGGCGATGCTCAACAGAAATCGTTTCATATCCCACGCTCGCTTAAAGAACGAAAAATCAAAGTCCCGACGACGCCACACTCCGCCACGGCTTACCAGTAGAGGGCCCGCGTCGTCGTGGCACCGCGACGATAGACGTCGTAATGCGACCAGAGGTGGTTGTGGGGATAGAACGGCTCATAGGTGTAGTTCGTGTTTCCGACCCAGGCCGGCACCGGCAGCGGCGAGGGATACATCCGCGAACCGATCGTTCCGTGGCTCTCGTAGAAGTTTTGTCCGTAGTTGCGCCGCGCGGCTAAGGGCCCGGCGGCACGAGCCTCGTCGGAAAAACTACCCAGCAACGTGGCGGTCGCGAGGGCCGCGAACAGGAACACTCGGGAGGCGAGCATGGGAACAAACTCCTGAAACCGAATCCGCAACCGAAGGAAATCCGACACCTTCCGCGATGCCGATCGGCCCGAAGACGCACTGCGCGACATCAGGCCCGATCTTCACCCCTTTTTTCGTCGACCCATCGCCCCCTGCCGAGCCAATCTTTATCCTTGGCCTATAACAACCGGAATTGCCGTAATCGATCGCTGCGGGAATAAGACGTCTTGGGAAGTTGGCCGGCGCGACGTTATAATCGCCGCACTTTATCCAACTTGCAAGAGAGTGCGGATCGAGTCATCGAACGAGCCAGGGCTGGGCGACTCGCACGCGCGCCCGGTACGCTCCTCGCGCACGCCCCTTTCGCAAACGCCGCAAATGTTTACGGAGAACCGGTTTTGAAACGCCCGCCCGAGAAGTCGGCTTCGTCTCGCTCTAAGCCCAAAGCAGCGGCCAAGGAGCCGGAAACGGAAGAAGAGGTTGCCGCAGAGAGCACTGAAGAAGTCGCCGTGAAGTCGTCGGCGGCAAGCAACGGCCATAAGCCCGCCAAGCGCCGCGCCACGGCCGAGACGATGGCCGCCGGGCAGCGCGACATCTCCGTCAGCGAGTTCTTCGCTAAGAACCGGCATCTGCTCGGCTTCGACAACCCGCGCAAAGCGCTGCTGACCAGCGTGAAGGAAGCGGTCGACAACTCGCTCGACGCTTGCGAAGAGGCCGGCATCTTACCCGAGGTTTGGGTCCATATCGAAACGACGGGCAACAACCGCTACAAGGTCGGCGTGCAAGACAACGGGCCGGGGATCGTCAAAGCGCAAATCCCGAACATCTTCGGCAAGCTGCTCTATGGCTCGAAGTTCCACCGCTTGAAGATGAGCCGGGGCCAACAAGGAATCGGCATCAGCGCGGCGGGCATGTACGGAGTGCTCACGACCGGCAAGCCGGTGAAGATCGTGTCGCGCACGGAGGCGAAGAAGCCGGCGCACTACTTCGAGCTGCAGATCGACATGAAGAAGAACAAGCCGGAGATTCTCAACGGTAAGGGAGAAGGGGAAGACATTCCGACCGGCGAAGCGGAGTATGCGAAGTTCGTCGAGAAGCGCGGCATGGAATGGATCGACACGGCCGGCGGCAAACCGGTCGCGCACGGCACGCGCGTGACGATCGAGATGGAAGCGAAGTACCAACGCGGGCGCGGCAGCGTCGACGAATATCTCGAACAGACGGCGATCGCCAACCCGCACATTACGCTGCACTACATCGATCCCGACGGCAAGACCTACGACTACTCACGCGCCACGGACATCCTGCCGGCCGAGCCGAAGGAAATTCTTCCGCATCCCTACGGCATCGAGCTCGGCAACCTCGTGACGATGCTGCAAGCGACCAAAGCCCCGACGTTGTCGCAGTTCCTCACGTCGAGCTTCTCGCGGGTCAGCTCGAGCAAAGCGTCCGACGTTTGCGAAGCGGCCAAGCTCAGCACGCGGGCCAATCCGGCCCGGATCGGTCGCAACGATAGCGAAGCGCTCTATCGTTCGTTGCAAGAAGCGAAGATTCCCGCACCGTCGACCGATTGCATCTCGCCGATCGGCGTGCCGCTGTTGCTCAAGGGGATGCATCAAGTGGTGCCGGCCGAGTTCTACGTCGCCGAGACGCGTCCGCCGGCCGTGTATCGCGGCAATCCGTTCCTCATCGAAACGGCCTTGGCCTTCGGCGGCACTTCGGCTGCCGTGAAGATCTCGCTGGAAGCGCTGACCGAGATGCTGCACGAAACGGACGCCCGGACGTTGCGGCAATTCCTCATCAACGGCTTCAGCGGCATCGGCGGCGACGCGGCCGATAAGATTCTCACGGAAGCGGAGTTCGGCAATCGGACCTCGCCGGGCAAGCTCAAGCCGGCCGAGATCGCGAAGCTGCATGCCGCGATGCGGAACGTGAATCTCGAAGAGGGGCAAACGATGAACGTGCTGCGCTACGCCAATCGCGTGCCGTTGCAATTTCAGCCGGGTGCCTGCGCGATCACGCAATCGATCGTCGGCACGAATTGGCGCGCGTACGGACTCTCGCAATCGCGCGGCGGTCTGCCGAGCGGGCCGGTGACGATCATGGTGCATATCGCGAGCGTCTGGGTGCCGTTCACGAGCGAGTCGAAGGAAGCGGTCGCTTCGTATCCGGAGATTCAAAAAGAAATTCGGCTCGGCTTGCAAGCGGTCGGCCGGAAGCTGGCGATGTTCGTGCGGAAGCGAATGAAAGTGAAACAAGAAGGAGAACGGCGTAACATCTTCTTGCGCTACTTGGGCGAAGTGGCCGAGGCCGTGCATACGATCAACGGCAACGACAAGAAAGCGCTCTACGATCAGCTGCTGAAAGTGGCGAAGCGCAAGACCGCCGAAGCCGACACGAAGCTCGACGACCAAGGCCGCAAGATCAAGCACGACGACGAAGACGATTTCGGCGACAACGTCCTGATCGTGAAACACGAAGACCCGACCGACGCCAAGGGCAAGCCGACGAACGCCGCCGGAGATGAGCTGGCGCCGATCAAAGCGAAGAAAGGCTCGCGGTAGTTCACCAGTCTCGATTTCTGTCGGTCATTTATTCGACAAAACTATCGGATAGAATGAGGTTATGGCAAACATCATTCCTGATTCATCGTTCCCTTCCATAGGTTCCACAGCTTCAGTCGCCGCGACGACCGCCGTCGTGCCGTATGAGACACAGATGGACCAAGACCTGAGGTTCGCAATGACCGAAGGAAGCATCTTTTTCGAAGGTCGTGGCAAGGTTCAAGAAAGCCTTAGCCGTATCGCCAAGAGCCTAAACGAATTGGGAATTCCATACGCCGTGGCAGGAGGAATGTCGCTCTACCTTCACGGCTATCGGCGTTATACCGAAGACGTGGACATCATCGTAACTAAGGAAGGAGCAAAGAGGATTTACGCCGAGTTGGAAGGCCGCGGTTATGTGCGACCTTTCGAAAAGAGCAAAAATCTTCGCGACACTCAAACTGGCGTGAAGATTGAGTTTCTTATCGCCGGAAGATTCCCGGGCGATGACAAGCCGAAATCGATTTCATTCCCGGATCCCGATACCGTCTACGAATTAAAGGATGGAATTCGAGTTCTTAATCTACCAACGATCGTCAGTTTGAAACTTGCTTCTTGGATGACTGGTCAAGATCGAGCCAAAGATTTGGGAGATGTTCAGGAGTTGGTGAAGACATTCGATCTGCCTGAAAGCTTTGTCGATTCGTTGCATCCTTACGTTAAAGAAGCGTTCAGTGACATGTGGCGCAAGATGCATGTTTCATCTGTTCGATACATGACGATCTGGCGTAATAAGTGGTTGACGAGCGAGGCCAAGACGATCGACGAAATGATCGTAATGCTTCGAGAAGCTTCCAACGAGTTGGAGGCGATGCGAGCGGAAGGCGTAGTTCTAGACGCCAATGACGGCGTGTCTGATGACTATGCGTATCTCTATACGGAAAACAAGTCGGTTGCAGACAAATACGGCATGCAACCGGAATCTGAGTTTTTCGACGACGATGAGATCGATGATGAAGCGCCGAAGAATTAGCGATTTATTGTACATTTGACACGGAAGGCTGCGGCATCTGATCATGACGAAGAAACCTGCGAAGTCCGGCTCCTCCTCTTCTTCTTCGGCTCCGGCCGCTACGTTGAATGCGAAAGACAAGAAGACGCTCAACTCGCTCGGCGAGATGGCCGGTAAGGTCGTCGATAGCGCGCAGAAAGGTCGCGCGCCGCAGCTCGATATCCCCTCGCGCTCTCTCTCCAACGTCCGCTTCAACAAGACGAAGCGGTTCCTCGAGATGGGCTCGGGCACCAATAGCCGCGAGTTGTTCAACCTCTCGCAGGCGAAAGCCTACATGCAGACGCTGCTCATCGGCAGCGGGTGCAAACGGCTGATCCAAGAAGGGAAGACGACGAGCTTGCGGGGTCTCTATTACATGCTCAAGCACACGATCGAAGGAACCAAGGAAGAAACCTTCGACGGCCAGGAAGACTCCGACACGATCATCGAAGACGTCGAAGTCACGCTCAACTCGCTCCGCGAAGAGATGCACCTCTATGCGAGCAACCGCGGTAACTTAGTCGGCCCGTTGACGCTCGTCGACAACGGCGACACGATCGACTGCACGCGGATGGGCTCAGCCGGCTACAGCATCCCGTCGATCTGCGAGCCCGACGTGATCAAGTTCGACGATTGCTCGGCCGATTTTATCCTGCATGTCGAAAAAGATACGGTTTGGCGCCGCTTCTCCGAAGACAAATTCTGGCGCAAGTACAACTGCATCGTCACCCACGGCGGCGGGCAACCGCCGCGCGGCGTACGCCGGTTGCTGCATCGATTGCACAACGAACTGCAACCCGGCGGCAAGAAGCGCACGAGCGACGAACAAAAGAAAATCCCCGTCTATTGCCTCCTCGATAACGATCCCTGGGGTTACTACATCTATAGCGTGCTCAAGCAAGGCTCGATCAACCTCGCGTTCGAGAGCGTGCGGATGGGGATTCCCGAAGCGAAATACATCGGGCTGCGCAGCAAAGATTTCGAGCGCTGCCAACTCTCGAACAGCGTGAAGATCAACCTTAACGATCAAGACGTGAAGCGGGCCAAGCAGATCGCCGAGTACCCTTGGTTCAAAGATAAGAAGATGTGGCAGAAGGAAATCGAGCTGATGCTCAAGAACGGCTTCAAGCTCGAAGTCGAATCTTTGATCTCGAAAGACATCAGCTACGTCACCGAGGAATACGTTCCGGCCCGGCTGGAAGAGAAGGATTGGCTGGATTAACACAGGGGTCAGGGGTCGGAGGTCAGGGGTCGGACTTGCGTGTCCGCTTCTCTTTCCCAACCTCTGACATCCGACCCCCGACCCCTGACCCCTGATCTCAAATGCCCTTCTTACCGCTGGCCCATCTCGCCGTGTTTCCTTACGAACCGCCGATCCTGACGGCGGCGGTGCTGCTTTTGTTTTTGATGTTCCTCGGCGGGTCGATCGGCAGCTTTCTCAACGTCGTCATCTATCGGCTGCCGGCGGGCCTGAGTATCGTGAGCCCGCGGTCGCGCTGTCCGAATTGCTTCACGCCGATTCTGACGCGCGATAACCTGCCGGTCATCGGTTGGCTCCTGCTTCGCGGTCGCTGCCGCGCTTGCCGCACGCCGATCTCGATGCGCTATCCGCTCGTCGAATTCACGGCCGCGATGATCTTCACGGCCCTGGCCTGCGGCGAGCCTCTGTTTCAAGGTTGGTCGTTGCCGATTTCGCTCGACGACGCCGATCGCTATCCGCTGTTCGGCATGTGCGTCTACCACTTCGCGCTGCTCGCGGGCCTCGGTGCCGCGACGATGATCGTGTACGACGGCGCCGTCGTGCCGGTGAAGTTTTGGCGCTTGCTGCTGATCCTCGGTTTCATGCCGCCGCTTATTTGGCCGCTGCTCCGTCCGGTGCCGATGCCGATCGTCGATCTCACGTTCGGCCGCATCGCCGTCGGCCTCGTCGAAGGAACGGCGGGCCTCCTCCTCGGCCTACTTCTCGGAGTCGCTTCTTGGCCGGCGGCGTCGCACAACGCGCGGGCTCGAGCAGGCCATGTCGATGCCGCGGCGATGCTCGGCGCCATCGGTTTGTTTCTCGGCTGGCAAGCGGTCGCCGGCATCGGCCTCGCAGCGGCTTGCGCTTGGAGCCTGCGACAAATCATCTATTGTCTCGGCCTGAAGCCACGAGTCCCTTGGCAAGCGTATCCGGCCGTGGCGGCGCTCGGGTGGATACTCTTGTGGCGGCCGATCGTCGAACGGGCTCTCTTTTCGGAACGCAGCTTGTTCGGTGCCGAGGCACCCGTTTGGGTCGCTCCGGCTGCGCTAGTGCTGACGTTCGCGGCATCGCTCGCGGGCCGCAAGCTCGGCGAAGTCGCAAGCCGCGAAAGCCACTCCGCGGCGAGTTAACGAGCCGCGCCGAGAGGCCGAACGTTCTGCCATTCGCGACGACGTTCATGCCGGTGTTCGTGCCGGCGCTCGGAAAAAATCATCCTCGGCGATCGAATTCGAGTAGGGACGTCGACTCGGCAATCGATTATTCTGAAAAGCGGAATTGCCGACCATCCGGCTCCCTTTCGCTTTCCGCTTCGACCCTAGCCCTGCTTTCGAGACTCTCCCGATGACGCGCTCGCTTTCGGCATCTGTTTGGTTGCTCCTGTCGGCCCTGGTTTGCTTGCCGAGCGGCTTCGCATCGGAGGCGCGTGCCGAGGGGCCGAAGCCGATCGTCGCGGCCGATTATCCCGGCACGATCCAAGTCGCTTGCATCGGCGACAGCATTACCCAAGGGATCGGCTCTACGAAACCGTGGGTGAAGATGCTCGGCGAGGCCTTCGGTTCGAAATGGAAGTTCCACAATTTCGGCATCAGCGCTCGTACGTTGCTCACCCACGGCGACTTTCCTTACGTCAAGGAAAAACAGTGGCCGAAGGTTCTCGAACTGAAGCCCGACGTGGTGCTCATCGCCCTCGGCACGAACGACAGCAAGCCGCACAACTGGAAACACAAAGCCGAGTTTGCCGGCGACTATCGCAAGCTGATCGACGACCTCCGGCTCGCGAATCCGAAAGTGCGCATCTATTGCCTCCTGCCGATCCCCGCCTATCCGGCCAACTTCGGCATCACCGACGAAGTGATCTCGAAGGAAGTGTTGCCGCTGGTGCGCAAGGTCGCGGCCGACGCGAAATGCGACCTGATCGATCTCAATACGCCGATGCTCGAGAAAGCGACGTTCGTTCCCGACAAGGTCCATCCGAACATCGACGGACATCGCCTGATGGCCGGCACGATCTACGAAGCCCTCGCCGGCACGAAAGCGCCGACCGACGCGATTAAGTAGCGCGACCCTTTGCAATCCACACATTCGACCGCACTTATTTTCTCTCATGAGCATAGCCATGATTCTCCGCTCGCTTCCGTTGCGTCCCGTCTCGGCGATGTTGCTGCTCGCACTGTTGCCGGGCTGCAACGAAAGCAAAGCCCCCGCCGCACCGGTAGCTCCCGTCGTGTTGACGACCGATCCGATCACGTTCGGGCCGAACGATTGGCCCTGGTGGCGCGGTCCGAATCGCGACGGCATCGCGATCGGGAATCAGGACCCGCCGCTCACTTGGAGCGAGACGGAAAACGTGATCTGGAAAACCCCGATCGCCGGACGGAGCCACGGCGCGGCGACGGTCGTCGGCGAGCGCGTATTTCTCGCGAAGGCCGATGTCGAGAACCAGTCGCAAGCGGTTCTCTGCTTCGATCGGCAAACCGGCAAGCCGCTCTGGGAAACGGAACTCCATCGCGGCGGCTTCGACAAAAAAGGAAACCAAAAAAGCTCCCACGCTTCCGTGACGCCGGCCTGCGACGGCACGCGCGTCTTCGTCAACTTCCTGCACGACGGGGCCGTCTTCGCGTCGGCGCTTTCCGTGACCGGTGAGAAGCTGTGGGAAACGAAGATCACGGACTTCGTCAACCATCAGGGCTTCGGCTCGTCGCCGGCGATCTATCAATCGCTCGTCATCGTGACGGCCGACAACAAAGGGACCGGCGCGATCGCGGCTCTCGACCGCGCGAGCGGAGCGGTCGTCTGGAAGCAAGAGCGGCCGAAAGTTCCGAACTACACTTCGCCGATCATCTTGAAAGTCGACGGCCGCGAGCAACTCTTCATCACCGGTTGCGATCTGGTGAGCAGCTTCGATCCCGCGACGGGAAAGAAAATCTGGGAGTTCCCCGGGGCGACGACCGAATGCGTGATCTCGACCGTCACCGACGGGAAAGCGATCTTCACCAGTGGCGGTTACCCGAAGAACCACTTCGCGGCGGTCCGCGCCGACGGGTCGGGCACGGTCCTCTGGGAAAACAAGTCGCGCGTGTACGTGCCGTCGCCGCTCGTGCGCGACGGCTATCTCTACGCCGTGATGGACGCCGGCGTGGCGATGTGTTGGAACAGCGCGACCGGCGAAGAGATGTGGAAGGGGCGCCTCGGCAGCGACTTCAGCGCCTCGCCCGTGCTCGTCGGCGATAAACTCTTCGCGGTGAGCGAAAAAGGAAAGACCTCGATCCTGAGAGCGACTCCGAAGGAATTCGAACTGATCGGCGAAAACACGCTCGGCGACGAAACCTTCGCCACGCCGACCTTCTGCGGCAACCGAATTTACATGCGCGCCGCCACGACGACCGACGGCAAACGCCAAGAGACGCTGTACTGCCTAGGGAAGCCCGACGCTAAGTAGCGGGCGGAAGCGGCGATTAGGGATCGGTGGTCCGTCGACGCCGTCACCTTGCCTGTGATCGACGCGACGAACCACCGACCACCAGGCGCCGACCGGATCTTTACCGCAGGCGAGACGGGATGCTCGGCGACGAAAAGCTCGGAGCATATTGGAGCTCGGCGATCGTGATCTCTTCGATCACTTTGACCACGCCGGGGACGCGCTTCGCGTTCGCATGCGCCAGTTGGCGCTCGTAATAGCTTCGCACCCGTCCGCGAAGCGTAACGTTGCCCGCTCGAACCGCGATCTCGAGGGTTCTTAAGATCGGCACATGCAACTCCGCCAAAGCATGGGCCACGCGGAGCGCGATGGCGCGATCGCTTGCATTCGGAGTTGCATCTTCGGAGTCGGATGCGACCTCGATCGGCGGAAGCGCCGCGGCGGGAGGAACCTCGAAGAAGGGAACGAACGTCACGGAAACCGTATTAGTGAAACCAACCATGGTAAAAGCCTTTGAACGAATGTGTCGGAGTAACGAAAGCAGCGAACTCGTTGCGCATCGAATAAGACCGACTACATAGGCAGCGACGCATGACGTACTCCATTCGGCTGGGTGACTTGGTTCGAGGGTCGGACTAGGTGCCGCGACCGCCGGAGAACTTTCCGTTTCCCGTTGCGACACGCGCCGCGGTACTTTTCTCCGGCGGTACGCGACGACCATGCCCTGCCCTCGGCAGACGTGTGCAGGAAACGCTTCCGTCCCTCGCGAGCATTTCGCAAACCCTGCGCCGATCGCGTCGAAATCCGGCGCCTCGAGCCCGTCGCCCGGTTTGCCGCGGAGTTTTCGCGCCGCGACGAAAGCCCATCCGTAGCGGGAAAAATCGAACGCTCATACGGCGCCCGTTGCCGTCCGTGCCCGCTAGGGGGCGCCGCGGAAAATCCATCGCATTTCACGGAGCGCGTCGATATCCCGCTGCCTCAACGGAACCGCGGCTTCCGTCAACCGTCGCGAGTTCGTCGTCTGCGCAGGCCTCGATCGATTATGATGCTCATCGAACCCACACGGAACCAACCTCGAGACGGCGGTCGAGATGAAGCTACGCGTCGCGCCTACCTTCTTCGGTCTTGCTGCGATGCTCTGCCTCGTCGGCATTGCGCAGGGCGGCGATCCGGCGCCGAATTTCAAACGATCCCCCAGGCTGGCTACGACTCCCGAAGAGTTGGCGGCCGAGTGGAAGAGCCCCGGCTTTCCGGCTCGACGGGAAGCCGTGTTGAAGGTGGCCGAAGGGCTCGTCGCCGATCCCCCGCCGCTTCCTACAGGCTTCGGCTCGTGGACGTTCTACTACGCCTGCCCGGACGATGGCACCGACTTGCGTCCGCTCTCGCCGCTGGAACACGAATGCCCGAAATGCAAGAAGCGCTATGGCGACGAGCGGACCGTCGCCGCGTATCGCGGGCGGATGCACTACCGGCTCGACGACGCCGCGCTCCGGCTCGGTTGGGCCTATGCCTACACGCACGACGAGCGCTTCGCAGCCGGTGTGCGGCGAATCTTGCTTCATTTGGCCGACGCATACGATGCGTATCCATCGCGGCTCGATCGCTGGGGGCGGCGCGGTTGGTTCGCGCCGTTGGGAGGGAGGCGCTATGTGCAAAGCCTCGACGAAGCAGTCGGCGTGATCGACTTGGCGAAGGCGTACGATCTCACACGCGAGGCCAAGGCTTGGCAAGCGGCCGATGCGGCGCATGTCGAAAAAGATTTCTTTCGCGCTACGGCCGACACGCTCCTGTGGTTCAATCAAGGGATCAACAACCATCAAACTTGGTACGACGCCGGACTCATGGCGATCGCCTCGGTGCTGGCCGATGCCGAGCTGGTAGAAAAAACGCTCACGATGCACGGCGGATTCTACGACCAACTCCAGCGCAGCTTCGGCGACGACGGTCTGTGGTACGAAGGGGCGATGGCGTATCAGAACTACGCCCTGCAAGCGCTCGTCGCTACGGTCGACGCCGGCCGCCGGCTCGGGCTGCCGCTACACGAGTCGCCGCGCTTTCGCTTGTTGATCGCGAGCTCGTTGAAAGTCGCGTATCCCGACGGCACGTATCCGGCCATCAACGATAGCGACCCGAGCAGCTTTCGGAGCTTCGCCTGGTCGTACGATTGGGCTTGGCGCATCTACGGCGAGCCGCGCTTTGCGCAAGCCGCGGCTTGGGGAGACCCGCGAAAGCTGGCCGAAATGTTGGGTCCGGAAGCCAAGCCCGAGTGGCCTTTGGAAACGAAAACGGTCGATCTCTCCGCCTTGGGGATCACGATTCTCCGCGCAGGTTCAGGCCCCGAGCAGGCTTGCGTCTTCTTCGACTACGGCAAGCATGGCGATGGGCACGGGCACTACGACAAGCTCAACATCACCTTGTTCGCCAACGGTCGCGAGTGGCTGCTCGATCCGGGCCGCATCGGCTACAGCCATCAGGAATACAAGACTTGGGTCAAGCATACGGTGGCGCATAACACGGTCGTCGTCGAGGAAGCCGATCAAGCGGCCACGACCGGTAAGTTGCTCTGGTTGAAGGTCGACGACGCAGGAACGACCTGCGCCGCCGAATGCCGCTCGGCGTATTCCGGCGTGACGTTGCGCCGCTCATTGCGTCTCACCCCGAAGATGCTCGTCGATCTATACGAAGTCGCGGCGGATCGGCCCGTGCAACTCGATTGGCTCGCGCATGCGAAGAGCGCGACCGTCGAACCTGTCGCAGCAGCGGAAGCAGCTAAGCTCGCTGCCACGCCGATCGAGTCGCTCGGCCGCGGCGTCGGCTACCGGCATCTTACGGCAGCTCGCAGCTGGCCGAGCCGCGCGACTTCGACTTGGGATTTCACCGCAGACGCCTTGAAGTTGCGCGTGTGGTGCCGTGGCGATGCGGCCGAAGAAGCGTTTACCGCCGTGGGCATCGGGCAGACCGTCGATCAGAAAACACCGACGTTGCTACGTCGCCGACGGGCCGCCGAACAAGCCCGCTTCGTCACGGTCTACGATCTCAGCGGCAACGCCGGTTACGTCACGGGCCTCGAACCATCCTCCGACGCCGACCCTGACGAAGTCGTCGTGCGCACGACCGACGGCGTGTCGCGCATTCGGTTCGCGAAGCCGGAGACGAAGTGACGCACGCGTCGGTCTAGTTCCGTCTAGTTCCGTTCGGATTCGCGTTCCGGCAATGGTCGACCTGGAAGGTTACCGGTCATGCGGCCGGCGTGGAGCACGAAGCGGCCCCGAATCAACACCTGGTCGACGCCGATGGAGTATTGGTGCGGCTCCATGAATGTCGCTTTCTCGGCGATCGTCTTAGGATCGAAGACGACCACATCGGCCCAGTTGCCCGGCGCAATCGTCCCCCGATCTTTCCAGCCTAATCGCTTGGCGGGAAGCGACGTCATCTTGAAGATCGCCTCTTCCAGCTTGAGCACGCCGCGCTCGCGAACGTAGTGCCCGAGCACGCGCGGGAAGCAGCCGTAAGACCGCGGATGGGGATTGTCTTTGCCGAACTCGTAGACGTTGCCGTCCGACGCGATCGATGTGAGAGGATGTTGCATCACGCGATCGACATCGCCGCCCGGACGGTCGTCGATCGTGTGGTTGATGCCGATCGCCTCGCGACCTACTAAGTCGACCAATACTTCGGCGCCGTTGCGCACGGTCACTTCGAGGCCGCGCAGGCGCAGAATCTCCGTCAGGTTCTTGCCTGTCAGGGGTGGATCTTGCGGTGCCCGAGCTACTTGAACGCGAGCCAGCGCCACGGCGATGTGCAGCGGATCGTTCGAGCGTTGGCCGGTCTCGAAAAGTTTACGCAGGAAGACTTCTTCGACACCGGCCACGACCGCGGCGCGCTCCTTCGGATCGGCGATGCGGCGGCGATAGGCCTCGAGCCCGCCGGAAAGAGAAGCCTGCGGGACATAAAACGAAAGACTCCCGCTCCCGGCGGCATAAGGATATTGGTCGAGCGTGACGTCGAGCCCCGAGGCCCGCGCCTCGTCGATTCGCTGGAGCGTGAGCCGCGTCAGCCCGAAGACGGAGACGGCCGAAATCTTGTGATGCGAGATATGAATCGGCACTCCGGCCTCGCGGCCGATCTTCAAAGCCTCGTCGAGCGCCTCGAAGACCTTGGTCCCTTCGTCGCGAATATGCGTGACGTAGATTCCACGAAACGGAGCGAGCTCCTTCGCCAGTTCGATCAGCTCTTCGGTCGTCCCATAAGCGCTCGGGCTATACGTTAAACCGGTCGACATGCCGACCGCCCCGCTCTGCATCGCCTCGCGTACCAACTTCTTCATGTGAGCGAGTTGCTCGGCGGTCGGCACCACGTTCAAAGTGCCGACCGCTTCGCGTCGCACGGTCCCATGGCCGATCAACAGCGCGATGTTCGGGCCCGTGCCGCCGTCGCGCAGCCGGTCGAAGAACTTAGCGATATCGGCCGGCGAGCTGCCGCAGTTGCCGCACACCAGCGTCGTGACACCTTGCCGAATGTAGTTCTCCGCGGCGCGGAACTGCACGATGCCCGTATCGGCGTGGCTATGCAGATCGATGAAGCCCGGGCAGACGATGCGGTCGCGCGCGTCGATCGTTTCCTTAGCCGCAACGTTCAGCTCCGTCCCGACGGCCGTGATCCGTCCCGCATCGATCGCGACATCCGCCCGCACACCGGGACGCCCCGTACCGTCGACGACGATCCCGTTGCGAATCAGCACCTCGACCACGGTGCCGGGCTTCTCCGCCGGCGGTCGAGGTTCGGCGGCGGCTGCGGATCCGCAGACGATTGCCAGCGTCGCCGCAATCCACACCGTAGAGATATTGAGTCGTCGCTTCATGATCGTTTCCGTTCCGGCGAATGCCTGGCTCTCTCGACCGACTGCGACATAATAACTCACCGGGTTCACGATCGCCGGCAATTGCTTGACGCCCGCACGATTCCTCGTTGCGGCGGAAGCGTTATGATAACGACACCGAACCTCGCCGTGCGGCAGCCGCATCGCTCCTGCTTTCTCCCGGAATGCGCCTTATGAAAACGTCGTACTCTCCGCTGAATCGAGGCTTGTTCCTCTGCGTCGCGCTCACGACCATTTCGCGGAGCCTCGCGGTCGAGCCTTCGCCGCTGGAGCTCAGCCTCGTCGACTTCGAGGATCCGCGGGCGATTCGTCTGTCGTCGAATCAGGCGGAGTCGCAGATCGTGAAAGTCGCCGGCGGCGCGGCGCTCGAGATTGCGACCATGGCCGATGCGCAGTACCCGAGCGTGCGCGTCGAGCCGGTTGCCGGCAAATGGGACCTTTCGGGCTACGAGGCCGTTACGGCCGAGGTTCGCAATCCGGAAGACGCGCCGCTGCGCGTGCTGCTCGCCGTCAACAATCCCGGGGCCGACGGTCGCAACCGTTGCAGCACGGCTTCGCTTGCGCTCGGGCCTCGCGAGACCGGGACGTTGACCGTCTCCTTCGGCAAGTGGCACGGCGAGGCTAGGCCTTTCGATTCGTCGAACGTCGTTTCGTTCGACATCTTGCTCGATCGACCCGGTCGTGCGCACCGTTTCACGGTCGACAACGTGCGCGCGGTACGCAGCGAGCGCTTTGACCTTCGGCGCGCGATGGCCGATCCGTTCTTCCAAACGCTCGCGCTGCCCGAGGGGCGCAGCATCCATCTCGGGCGTGGAATCAATCTCGGCAACGCGCTCGAGGCTCCGCGTGAAGGGGAATGGGGCGTGACGCTCGAAGAAGAGTACTTCCGGGCGATCGCCGCCGCCGGCTTCGATTCGATTCGGCTGCCGGTTCGTTGGTCGGCGCATGCCGCACCGACCGCGCCGTATACCATCGAGCCGGAATTCTTCGCGCGGGTCGATTGGGCCGTCGAACAAGCCTTCTCGCGCGGCCTAGCCGTCGTGCTCAACGTGCATCATTACTCGGAAATGGATGAACGGCCCGACGAACATCTTCCGCGCTTGCTCGCTCTGTGGCAGCAGATCGCCGAGCATTATCGCGAACTTCCGCCGACGCTGGCCTTCGAGCTTTTGAACGAACCGCACGACAAGCTGACGGCGGCAAAGTGGAACGGGATCTTGAAAGACGTTCTCACAGTCGTTCGCCGAACGAACCCGACCCGAACGGTCGTCGTCGGCCCGGTCGCTTGGAACGGCATCGGCGAATTGAAGTCGCTCGAGCTCCCCGAGGCCGATCGCCATCTGCTCGTCACGGTCCACTACTACGGACCGTTCGCGTTCACGCATCAAGGGGCGCACTGGATCGATGCGAAGTCGCGGCCGCCGATCGGAACCCGCTGGTCGGGCACCGAGGCCGAGCGCGAGGCCGTGACGCGCGACTTCGATACGGCCGCGCTGTGGGGCTTGAAACATCGTCGGCCGATCTATCTCGGCGAGTTCGGCGCGCTCGGCAAGGCCGATTTGGAAAGCCGCGCTCGGTGGACGAAGTTCATCGCCGAGGAAGCGGCGAGCCGGCGGATGGGGTTTGCGTACTGGGAATTCTGCTCCGGCTTCGGGGCCTACGATTCCGCGCGCCACGCCTGGATCGAGCCACTCCGCGAAGCATTGGTTCCGACGACGAAGAAGTAACGGGCCACACGAGTCATGAGAACCGAATGCCGCTTGCTCGATCGTCGGCGATCAGACCAAGCGATTCGGGCGCGACCAGCGGATGCGTCCGAGCAACAAGTCGCCGCGAAAATGGCGCTTCGGCAGCACTTCGCCGTCGCAGACCCACGACTCGTCGGGCGTAATGTTGACCGTCTGATGGTTGCCCATCAAGGCCACGTCGTCGGGCGCGTTTTGGCCGTCGCCGACTAACGGGAACACGACGCGCTCGGTATCGCGGATCAAGCGCAGCGTGGCAAGATCGACTTGGGCGATAAACATCGGCGAGCGCCAGACGATGACCTTCTCGTTCGCTGCATCTTTGCGAGTGTAAACCAAAAACAGTCCGTCGGAATGGGCGAGCCAATGCTGTTGCGTAGACGACATCGTGATCGGCTCGCCGTCGTCCCACATCCAGGGGCGCTTGTCTTGGAAATCGAGCCCGTCGTCGCTCGCGGCTACATAACCTCGTTGATCTTCGGCCCGCAGGGTGACATAGAACGTATCGCGATATCGGATCAGCGACGGCTCGAGCAAGCCTCGTCCGGCGGCTTGTTTGATCTCGCGGCCGACGCGGTCGATCGCCAACGTCCGGCCGTCGAACTTGCAACGGACCCCGATCGCCGAACGGGAAGTCGTCTTCGGGCCGCACGACATCACGAAATGCACGTCGCCGTTGTCGAGCGTGACGCGCTGGCAGTTGTTGTTCGTATAGATGAACACGCCGCGCGGATCATCCCAGGCGAGCGTGCGCTTCTCGGACCACGTGCCGTCTTTGTAGGTCGCATAGACGATCGAGCGCGGCGGCTGGTCGTTGAAGAAGCGCCCCTGGCGATAGAACATCGATTGACCGACCGCGAGCACCGAGCGGGTCGGCGGATGATACTCGGGCACCACGTCGCACACCGCTTCTTCCGTGCCGTCGGCCAGCTTGGTGCGTCCGAGCGAGGGGATTATCTGCGGCTCGGTCCAGGTGCGGCCGATGTCGGTCGACTCCATCCACTGCACGGGCCCGAAGTAGTCGGAGCCGGAAATCGTCTGCAAGGTCATGAGCACGCGCGGCCCTTGTGCGCCGGGCTCTTGTTTACCGGGAATCGCACAAGGTCGCGGATGAAACCAGGTCGGGCCGGAGCCGTCCCGTCCGCGGCGAAGCGTCGTCTTTTCGATGTCGGCGATCAGTTCCTGGTTCGGTGCCGCCGCCGAAGCGAGGCGCGGTACGGTGCACGGCAAAGCGACCGGCGCTGTGAGAGTAGCGAGGCTTTGCGCAACGAACCGGCGACGTGAAAGAGACATGGCGATGCATCACCCGATTGTTGCTGGGAACGTGCCGATCGTCATCGTGCGGCCTCGGAAGCCTGGGCTTCCACGGCATGGAGCGGACGCCAAATGCCCCCGGCGCCGACTTTATTATGCACTCGCACATAGAGCACGTTCTGCTCGCCGAGTTTCAGTTGACCGGCCGGTACATCGACGATGAACGGCTCGTCGTAGAGCGCGGTGAAAGCCTTCTTCTCGGATTTTTCGGAGTGCTCGCCGACTAACTTGCCGTTGAGATAGATCCAAGCCTGCTCGTCGACGCCGGCGAACATCAGGCGCAGCGTTTTGTCTTGCCAAGTCTGCGGGACCGCAAATGGGACTCGATACCAACCATCTCCCAACAGGTTGCCGATAGCCTCGTTCTCGGCCCAATACGAGGGAACCTGAATCGGAATCCAGTCGGCCTCGGAGTAGCGAGCCGGCTTGAACCACTCTTCTTGCTCCCCGATCTCGCTCGGATCGGCTCGGAACTTCCAATCTTTTAAGACGAGGCTCGGGCCCTTGTCGATCCGCGCTTTCCATTGGTCGGGAACCTCGAAGGAATCTCGATAACCTTTTTCCCGGATCAGCTTCAGCGGATGCACCGCCGACGATGCCGCTCCGCCGTCGACGCTGAACGACAGCTCTCCGTTGCTGCGTGGGTCGTCGAAGGGGGTGCCGCCGGGAATGAGCGACCAGACGTAGGTCTCGCCCGGCACGGATTCCGTGGAAGTCGTGCGTCGGAAGTTGACGAACCAATTTGTGCCCTGCTTGATCGCCGCGGGAGGGATCGAACGAACGGGAATGGTCATCAGCACGGTCAAGCGATGGGCCTGAGGATCGTAAGCGGCGGTATGCGTCCACTCGCCGCGCCACAAGGTGTCGAACTTCCCGTAGCCGAGGTTCATCAAGTCTTCGATGAGCCCCCGTGCGGCCTGGGTGCGAGAGTCGGGCTTGAGGCCGGCGGCGAATCGATAGGTGACGGGGGAGCCCGCGACGGGCATCAGATACGCTTCCATTCGCTCGCGCTCGACTGCTTCCGGCGCGGCACCGGCCGGCAAGTCGCTTTCGAAGCGGAGATACAGCTGACGATCGTCGTACAAGGCGCGAACTTGCGTGCTGAGAGGCTTCGCGTTCGCCGCATTCGTTGAGAGAAGCGGTTGGGCCGCGACGCTCTCCCAACGAGGAGAGTCGATCAGCACGGTTTCCTTAGCGGCAGCGGCAAGCAACTGCTTCGCGTTCGGCAGCGGGGCTTGTCGCTTGGCCGTGGTGTCCCAATTGAAGAAGCTGCTCTTATAGGGCTCTTGATAGCCATCGTACGTGAGCTTCAGCATGGCAGCCCCGTGGCCCGTGGGTGGGAACAGCGTGTACGGCCAAGCCTGCGGCCCACTCCCCTTCGCGAAGAGCTTGTCGACCTCGGCGCGGAGAGCGTCGATCGAACCCAGCAAGCGATCCAGCGAACCAGTATCGGGCGAGATTTGATAAGCGTTGTAAAGGTGAACGGCTTTGACCACTCCCTTGAGATAGTCGAACTCTTTCCGGACGAGCGCCAAACGCGTTTGAACCTTGGGGCTCGCGTCGGCCTTCTCGGCTAAGGCCAACTGTTTCTCCAGCGCTTGAACGAGCTCGACGGGGTAGAGGAACGCGATCACCGACTCGGGGCTGGAGAGATGCTTGTGGCCGCGACCATACATATCTTTGAAGGCCCAGCCGTCTTCGCGCGTCGCCATGTAACTGGAATAAATTTCCAGCGAACGATAAAGCTGATCGTAGAAACTCATCATGGCGGGAGCCGATTTGCCGAAGGCGGCACCGACATACTCGATGACGAGGCTCTTGGCGGAGTGGGCGTCGCGGCCGTCGAACATCTTCCCCATCGTGTAATAGGTCGGCCCTTCCAGTCCGTACGCGATGCCGCCGTTGCCGTCGCGCGTGATCGAGTGGACCTCGGCTGCCATCAATCGCTTGGCCGCTTTTTCGACGTAGAGCGGCGTCCGCATCGGGAAGTAACGGGGCATCATGTTCGGGCACCAGTAATAGAGATACGTGGTGAACCCTTGCGGTGCGCCGAAATTTTTCCACGCGGCGATCTCCGGATCGCGGGTGCCGCACAGACCCAGCCGGACGTTGGGCGGAAACGAATCAAACGTCTTGGGGAGGGTCTCGGTAACCGCATAGACGGCGATCGTCACGATCCGATCGGGATATTCGCGCTGGGCTCGTTCGGCGAGCCGGCGATGCAGAATCCAGATCTTCTCGCTCCAGTCGGAGCCCGTTCCGAAAAGCTTCGTGCAAGCCTCGCACTCGCAACCTCGAAAGCCGTCGGGCTGTCCGATGTCGACGTTGCGGAAGCCTTGCTTGAAATGTTTTTCCAAATCTTCGTACAGCAACTTCTGCACTTCCGGATTCGAAATACAGAACTGCACTTGGCCTCCGCTGCCGTTAAGAACGCGCTTCCCGCCGAGCAAGGCGAAGTGTTCGGGATGCGCCGCGAAGGCCGCTTCGTCGGAGGGGATCGCGCGGTGCCAGGTGTGTCCGCCGAACGTGGTGTTGATTACCGGGAAGCGATTCTGCGCCAAGTTGTAAAAGCTGACCGTCGGCGGCCAAGTGATGTCGTAATCGAGCACCGGCAGCTTCTTCACATCGAGATCGGGCGGCACCGCGATTCTCGTCGTCGGCAGATACTCGATCGTGGGCGTGGTGAGCAAGTCGACGGCCGAGGTCTTGCCCAGCGCCAAAAAGCTCCGATTCTCCGGGAAGAGAAAACGGGTGCCGACGTAGAGTTGCAAGAAATCGACGACGGCTTTGGCCGTGCCGATGCGATCGAAGCCGGGACCGTTCTTCGTGTTCGGTCCTCGGCCCGGCGCGGCCTCATCGCAACCGGCGAGGATGATGTCGCGCCCGATCGCTTTGTGGACGTAGCTCCAGTCGTTGCTCTGCGACATGTCGACGCCATGCTTGCGCGCGAAGGCGGTGTTGCCGAGATAGAGCGCCGGCTTGGCGACGTCGCGAGCCGATTCGGTCGTGACGGCCAACTCGGCACCGTTGGCCTTGAAGGCGGTTTGCAGCAGACGCGCCACCTGCTGCATGTCTGCGCCGATGTCGGGAGTCGGGTAGTTGTCCGGCAGGACGATCTGATAATCGCTCGCTCCTTTTTCAGCGATCGTCAGCAGGGCCGTGCCGAGTTTTTCGTTAATCTGCTCGTTCAGCGCGCGCATCTTATCGCCCCAGATGGGAGCCATTTCCAGCAGATCGGAGCTGTCGTAGCGCTCCATGACCTGCTGCGCCTCACGATGTTTTCCTTGCTTGAGGAGAATCGTCGCTGAATGGATCGTCGCGCTGAGAGGGAGCCAGCCTGAAGATTTTCCTGCGCACTGAAACGACTTTTCGTAAGCCTCCAGCGCCGGCTGCGCATTAGTGGGAAGACTTTCGTAGAAAGTGCCCAGCTCGTGCCAGTGCTCTCCGTTTTTCGGCGAGCGCTCCACGGCCAGCTTCAGATCCTTCTCCGCCCGCGCCACGTCTTTCACGACGGCGTAGGCCTTGCCGCGCAGGCCTGCCGCGGCCGACACCTTCGCAGGGGCGACGTTCTTCCAGGCGGCGAGATCTTCGTCTTGGAACTGCCCGATCAGGTCGTTCCATTGACGAGCCGAGACCAGCGCGCGCATTTTGGCGAGCGTTGCTTCGACGTTCGCCTCGCCGTTCGCTCCAGCTTGGGAAGCGGCAGGCTTCCCCTCGTCGGCCGATGAGGAGCCGACGTTGGATACGACCAGGGCTAGCGCTACAAGAAACAGTGCGAGGAGCTTACGATTCGGCATGTTCATTCGGTTTTCCGAGGTGGGATGGCGGCGCTTCGAGAAGCAAGGCGGGGACGGCGTTTTCATCGTTCGGCGCCGGCGGGGTAATCCAGTTCCTAGATTCTAATTCGTCGATCGTCTCTTGTGGTGGATTAATTGCGCCTTACCGTAACGGGCGAAGGCCGCGAGCTTTTCGCTCCGTGCCGACCCAGTGCCAAGCCAAAGGCGATTGTTGCAGGAAGCGGGCCAGTTGGGTCGTCGAAACATGCAACTGCTCGGCAGCGATCTTCAAATCAAACTCGCAGCCTGCGACTCGATCGAGAGCTTCCGCTAAGAGAGACGGAAAATCGGCGTGATCGTCGCTCACCGTGAGTTTCCGGCGCGGCGTTCGGGACTGCCACAGAGCGCTCGGCGGTCCATCCGGCTCGATCGGTCGGCGGAGTTGCTCGGCGAGCGACTGGCGGAGGCGAAAGATCGCCTTTGCCAGGTTTTGCGCTTGGCTGCGAGTCTCATTGGCCTCGGCCCGAATGCCGGTCGGAATGTGCGTGAGCACGACGGCCGTTTCGACCTTATTGCGATGCTGCCCCCCTGGCCCGGTGCGGCGCGTGTGCTGTCGTGAACATTCGGCGAGAAGCTGCTCGCTGCCGAAGGTCGCGGGGTGAGGCACCGAGGGAGGCATGGCAGCGATTCCGATTCATCGGGGCGGGCGTTTTCGCGTGTCACTGCTTCCAACTCTAAGCCTTGGCCGCTGCGCATCAAGCACCCGAGCCTCCGGGGTCGCGATTGCAGGCCTGCACAAGAAAATCGACAAAAAGAGGACCCCGCAATAGTAGTGGTGCCAAGTGGAGGTGATAGAATCACGCCCTGCGTTTTCGGTATCGTTCCTCCGGTCGACCCGATCGAAGTCAGCAATAACTCGCTCAGGAATTCTCCCATGCTAAGCCAGTGTGCCGTTCGGATCGCGATGATCTTGTTCATGGTTTGCGTCGGTTTCTGCGACGCTACGGCACGTGCCGAGGAAGGCCCTTGGCTGACGGACTTCGAGGCGGCGAAAGCGCAAGCGAAGGCCGCGAAAAAATTGCTGCTGGTCGATTTCACCGGTTCCGATTGGTGCCCGCCGTGCATGCGGCTCAAGGCCGAGGTCTTCGACGGCGAAGCGTTTAAGACCGCAGCTCCCGAGCAGTTCGTGTTGGTCGAACTGGACTTCCCGAACAAGAAGGTCTTGTCTGACGAACTGAAAAAGCAGAATGCCGAGTTGGCGAAGCGCTATGAGATCTCGGGCTACCCGACCGTCCTGTTGCTGGACGTCGAAGGAAACGTCGTCAGCCGAACCGGCTATCGTCCCGGCGGTAGCGAGGTCTACGTCAAGCATTTGCAAGACTTGGTTTCGACCTACGAACAGATCGCGAAGCTCAAGAGCAAGCTGGACTCCGTCGCGGGGCTCGACCGCGCGAAGCTGCTCGATGAGATCGTCGCCGGCTGCGAGAAGCTCGACGCGAAGAGCGCGGAAGCGGAGAAATACGGCCGCGAGATCGTCGCCTTGGATTCGGACAACAAGGCCGGCCTCAAGGTCAAGTACACCTACCGAGGGTTGATGACCGACGCCGCGAAGATGCTCGCGGAGAGGAAAGCCGCCGAAGCGCGCGCGGCCTACGACAAAGCCATCGAATTGTCCGGCATCACCGAAGTGCAGAAGCAGAATGCCTATTTCGAGCAAGGAGGCTGTTGCTTCGCGCTCAAGGATTTCGCGGGGGTCGTGAAATGCTTGGAGCAAGCCCTCGCCGCCGCTCCCCAGAGCGACCGGGCCGCATCGATCGAATCGACCTTGAAACGATTCGCCCCCCTCGCCGCGGCGCAGTCTACGATCGCCAAGACGCAAACCGAATTGGAAAACGCCACGGGTGTAGGTCGCGCGAAACTATTGGATCAACTCATCGAAGCTCACAAGGTGCTCGGCCCAGCCGTTCGCGATCCGAAGCTGCCGGCCCAGATCGAGAAGTGGTCGCAGGAGATCGTACAACTCGACCCGGAAAACCAAGCCGGCCTCAAGGCTAAATACGATAAGACTCCGCCGGCGGCTCCATCCAACCCGGCTCAGCCGAAAGCGGCGACGGAGAAGTAGATTCTCGCGTTTGCCGAGCAGCCGGCAGCCTTTATTTGCCGGAGCCCGAGAGTTGGAACGCGGCCCAGCGACGGACGTCGGCGCGGGCCGGCGCGACGGAAGCTGCGCTGATGCGTCCCCCGTCGGGCAGAGGCTTCGCCGCCCCCGGCGCTCGGCCGGCATACGCGCGGATCTCCGTCGGATTGCGCAGGATCGTCAATTGCGCGTTGCGTAGCGCCTCGAGCGGGCGTTGATTCTTCCGCCACAGGTTCTCGTAAAAGAGCCGCATCAAGGCCGAGGTCGCTTCGTCGTCGACCTTCCAAAGACTCGCGACGACATTGCGGCAACCGGCCACGTGAAACGCGCGCTGCAATCCGAACACTCCTTCGCCGCCGGCGACTTCGCCTAGGCCCGTCTCGCAGGCCGAGAGGACGGCGAGCTCGAGCTTCGAGAGGGGGAGACCGGCGATCGCTTCGGCAGTAAGAATGCCGCCGTCGCCTTGGGGTACGCCGGAATCGTCGAGCGGCCGGGGCAAGTTCGCACCGGCGAAGACGAGCCCCGACAGCAACAGCGGATTGCGGCCCGTCAAGTTGCTCGCAACATCGGGCAAGCGATCGCGAAACGACGACTCGTCTATCTGCATCGCGCTGCGCATGGCGGGATCGGCGAAGAAGCCGTGCGTGGCGAAGACGGCCCAGCGGGCCTTCGGCAACTCGGAGATGACGCGCGCCGTACCGGCTGCGTTGCCCGTCAGCTTCACGACCGAACGCTCGCCGACGAACCTCTCGATGCCCGTCACTTCGTTCGCCGTGCCGGGGAGCTCGGGCCAATGCAGCGTTTGCTTTTCATCCGTGGCGGCGGCACGAAGTTTCGCGATCTGCATCGAGGTCGAAGCGTCGATCGGAGCGACGCCGTACTGCACGCCGCCGACGGCCAGCAGCGCGCCCTCGGAGGTCGGGGTCGATGGACGCTCTAAATGATCCAGCAGCACTCGGCCGTTGGGCACGATCGCCAGTGCCGTTTCTTCTAGCAACACCGTGCCCGGCTTACTGCCCGGAAGCGCGGCCCAAGGGAGCGACGTCAACGGTCCGTCGGGCACGAGGTAGACCGTGTTTACGTCGGCCGGAAGCGCGGCGTGGAGCGGCTGCCAAACGAGCCGGCGCAGCTCCTCGACGGCCGTGGCGGACTTGCCGCTGAGCATCGCCTCGCGCCAGGCCTTGGCTTGAGCATCGATCGGCGCGGCAGGACCGAGATCGATCCGTTGCAACGGCCCGTCGCGAGTGACGACGAACGCGACATAGCTCGGGATGCTGTAGTTCGCCTTCGAAGCTTCGATGTTCGGGTCGTGAATACAGTGCTCGAAACGAAGCAGATCGATGAACACGGCATCGGCCGGCAGCGCGTGAGCCAGATCGGTATGCGGCCGACGCCGTTGCGCTTGCCCTTGCGCAATTTCGGGGACGAACGCCGCCAACCGCCGTTCCAACTCTTCCTTACGAATCGTCGTTTGCCGCAGCAGTTCGCGACGAACCGCAAGCCGCTCGGGATCGGCGGCGTTCATCGGCGCCAACGTGAGTCGGGACAGTTCTCGACGCGTTTCGAGCCACGTGCGATAGAGCGGTTCGACTTCCGGCGCCAGTGAATGTGCCAATGTTTGGCAGCGATCGGCGGCAAGTTGAAACACCGCGGCCCGTCCCGGCCAGATGTGGGCATAGAGCTCGTTGTTCGCCTGTTCGGTGTTCTTCGAAGCGGTGATCAGCACATCCAGCGGCCAGCGGAATTTCGCCACGAGCTTTAAAGATTCGGTTTCCGAAGCGACGGCGAACACTCCGTCTTGCACGACCTGGCGAATCCCGATCCCTTCGGCTAAATACTTGATCGCTTGATCTACTTCACCCAAATCGAACAGGATCGTCCCAAGGCTGATGAGGGAGTCCGCCGTACTAGGATGTGTCGGTCCTAAGACTTCTCGCTCGATCGCCACGGCTTGCGTGAGATGAGTCCGCGCGGCCTCATATTTTCCTAAGGCCCGGCATGCCCACCCTACGCTCGAGTGCGCCTGAGCCGTACTGGGATGCCGAGCTCCCAAAGACTCTTTACAAATTGCGAGCGACTGTTCCTGATAGGGAAGAGCCGCTGCTTGGCCCTCTTGCACCTTCAGTACCGCGGCGAGATTATTCAACGAGACCGCCATCTCGGGATGTTTATCTCCTGTGAGCGCCTTGAAGATCGCGAGGGATTGTTCATGACACAAGCGCGCGTTTTGGAACTCTCCCATGGCGACGAACGACTTACCCATGGCGTTGAGTGCGATGGCCGTATCGGGATGTTTATCGCCGTAGTATTCCTTTTTGATCGCCAGAGCCTGAACGAAGTAGGGCCTCGCGGCTGCGTGGTCCCCCAACGATGTGAGAACCCCCCCGATGCCATCGAGAGCATGTGCGGCGTCCAGACTTTTCTCTCCGAGAACTTCTTTGCGGATCGCGAGCGAGCGTTCGAAGTAGCGCCGAGCCGTTGCCTCTTCCCCGAGCGATTGAGATACGGAACCTAGATTGCCGAGCGCGTTGGCCGAACTTTGATGTTTTTCTCCATAGACCTCGAGATAGATCGCGAGTGCCCGCTCGAAGTAGGAGCGTGCCGTTTCGTATTCCCCCATCGATCTCAGCAACACGCCCAAATGGTTGAGTGCTACGGCCGTATCCGGATGCCGAGGTCCGAGGACTTGCGTCGAAATCTCCAAGGCCTCTTCGTAGTAGGGTCGCGACTTTCCGTAGTCCCCCATCGCTTTGAACAAGCTGCCGAAGCTAGTAAGCGAATCGACCGTTTCGAGAGTTCTATTCCCGAAGGCTCGCCTCCTGCCCGCCAACGACTCTTCGTAGTAGGGGATCGCCTCGGCATACCGCGTGAGGCCTAAGAGTTGGGCTCCTACGTTATTCACCGCTTGAGCCGTGCCGGCGTTATCATTGCCGAGCACCTTGCGGCGAATCGCCAAGCATTCTTCGGCCAGGGGCAAGGCTTCGCGGAATCGGTTTTGCTTGTAAAGCGCGACCACTTCTTGAGCCAATCGGTTCGCCTCTTGGATCTGCGCCCCCTCTGCGGGCGTGAAGTTTTTTGCGGTCAGATCCATCGACGTCAACTCGATCGGCGGAGAGTTGGCATGCTTGGCCTTCAGGCCGGCTTTGTTCTCGGCATCCAATGCTACGATCTCTCGCGACCAAGCTTCGAAACTTCGAGTCGGAGTGATATCGGGAAGAGCGCGCTTCAAAATTCTCTGCGCTTCGAATAACCGATCCAACAACACGGCCCGCTCCAGCCCCGTCGCTTTTCCGAGACTTACGTTGACTTCCGCGATGATCTTCTGGGCCGCGGCGAACGGAGCGCTTTTCTCATAACGCCCGTAGATCGACTCCACTCGGTCGCTCCGCGGAGCCGCCGCGCGGGCCTGCTCTAGGCCGGCGATGACGCCCCGAAAATCTCTCATTTCGAAGTAGCAGCCCACTTGGTCCATGTAGGCGGCTTGCTTCTGCAAAGCGGTGATTCCGGGAAGCGCGAGGATGCGATCGTAGGCCGCGAGCGACTCCTGAATCTTGCGTTGCTTCAATAACTTATCTGCGTCATCCATCGCGATGCGAAAAACGTGATTGCCGTTTAAGCCGGTTTGGTTTCGGGGGTCTAAGTCGAGGATCTCTCGGCTCAGCGCCAGCGCGATCTCCTTGTCGTGGCTGAGCGTGTCGTGGCAGCGAACCATTTCATCCAGGAGCTTCGCGCGCTCGAGACCTCGGCTCTTCGGCAACTCGCCCTGTAAGACGATCGAGCGTGCATAGGCATCCGTCAGCTCGCGCAGATGTGCGACGTACTTTTCTCCGCCGCCGGTCCGATACCCGGTCTTCGTGATCACCGCGCCGTCGGGGGCGATCAACAGCACGATCGGCACTTGGGTAACACCGTACCTGCGCGAGAGCTCGTCATTCTGTTTCTTGACCGCTGCGGGGAGAACCTTCTTGCCAGGAAAGTCTACCTCGACCAAGACGAACCGCCGGCGAGCCTCGGCCTCGAACGCCTCGCTATCGAACACTTCCCGCTTCATCGTCATGCACGGCGGAACTCGATCGGAGGCGGTGTAGTAGAGCAGTAAGACTTTTTTCTCGGTCTGCGATTGAATCTTCGCCGCCTCGAAGTCGGTGCGCCACAGGTCACCCTCGGCACGAATCGCACCGCCGTGAAACGTCAGACAAACCAGCAGCGCAATCGCGGCGCAGCGAACCGGATAACTACTCGACATGCATCTGTTCCTGAGAAGCGTTGCGCAGCTTTTCGTGCCGCGCTATCGATGAGCGAACCGCACGGCTTTCACCAGATCGAAGCGTTCGCGAAGGCGCTCGAGCGACTGAATGACCGGATCGTCGATCGTTTGGATCGAGCCCGGCCCGCGCGTCCCGGCGGTTGCGTCGGTCACGACGACATCGAGCGACGACGCAGCGGCGCGCGTGCGATCGATATCGAAGGCGACGAAACCGTCGCCGGCCGCAGGGCCTGTCGCCGGCAAGGTGCCGATCAACTTCGCCAAGTCCAAGCCGTCTTCCGGCCGCTGCTCGGCGGCTAACAAAACGATCGTCTCCAGGCCCGGCGCGCCGACCATCTCCCAGCCTTGATCGAGCTTGGCCGGGCTATGCAACTCGCTGCGCGGCGTCGCTCCGCCGGGTCCGACGTCGTCGAGCCGAGTCACTTTCCCTTCGGAGTCGATCCAAACCAGATAAAGATAAGCGGCACGATTGAGCGACACCTCGAGATGGACCTGCTCGCCGTTGCGAACCGGCAGCGCGTTCGGATCGGCGATCGAGATGCCTCGCTTCGTGTTTCCGGCAGTGCTCCATACGCGCACCTTCAACTCTCCGGCAAGCCTTGGGGGTACCGCATCGGCCACCGGCGAAACAGCCGGGACTGCTGCGACGCTCTGCCCAGTCGCGTCGGGCCTGACGAGCCAAGCCACGGCGGCAACCGTAGCGACGAGCATCAGGCTCACGACGGCGGCAGTCCTCCGTTTCAGCTTCGGCCGCTGGAGGTAATTGCGAAGCGCCCCTTCCAATTGGCCGGCATTGGCGAAACGATCCGCGGGAGATTTTGCCAGGGCCCGTAGGACGATCGCTTCGAGTTCCGGAGGAATGTCGGCACGAATGCTGCGCGGCGGCGCGATCTGCCCGAGCTTGACGACCTCGAAGGCGCGGCTCAAGGCGCACGCACCGACATCGTGCGGAGGTCGACCGGTGAGGAGTTCGTAGAGAATTGCACCGAGCCCGAAAACATCGGTCCAAGGCCCCAGCGTGCTTTCAAGCCCTGCGGCCTGCTCCGGAGCCATGTAGGGGAGCGTCCCGGAAATGCCCGACTCGGTTGCGCGGGCTTCGGTCCAGATCGACGACGAAGTGCCGAGGCCGAAGTCGAGCACGCGAACACGGTCTTGCGAGTCGATCAGCACGTTGGCCGGCTTCAGATCTCGATGCAACACTCCGCGGCGATGCGCCGACTCGAGCGTATGCGCCAAGTCGGCCACGATCGATACGGCCCGAGCGGGAACGATCGTCGTTCCGTGCGCTTCATCGTACAGCGTGCGACCGGCGACATACTCGAACACGATATACGGCCGACCTTCGGCGAAGTCGACGTCGTACACCTTCACTAAGCCGGGATCATCGAGCTCGGCGAGAATCTTCCCTTCGGCGAGGATCGATTTTTGCAACTCCGGAGGAAGCTCCGCGTTCGCCCATTTGATGACTACGTCGCGCGACGAAAGTTCGAGATGCACTCCCCTGTAGACCGTGGCTTGCGATCCTCGGCCGAGAAGTTGCACGATGCGATACTTGCCGATCTGCGCCGGCAAGGTCGCCTCGCCGGCATGCTGCGGCACCGTCAGACGAATATGTTCGATGGTGGGAGCCGGGCGAGCAGCGATCGCGCCTGAAACGGACGTCTTCGATAATTCACCCACAGGTCGCGCGCTCATGAGCTTGTTCCCGCATAGGGCCTGATCTCTCCAGTGCGAAAATTATAACAAGAATCCACCACGGTTGTGATTGCGTATCGTCGTGAATTAACGTCGCCGTATTAAATATCGGGGGAAATCGACTTTCGGCCCGTCGATCCCGAGCGATACCGTAACGATTCCTCCGCTAATAACGCATTTTTCGGTAACGAAGAAGTCGCCATTCAGATCGTATCCGAACGTGTTTTCCAGGCGCTCCCTGCAAGTAATATCGCCTCGCACGATCGCGAGTTAATAGCCTCGCAGAACGCCCGAGCACTCGGCGCGTTATCGCTCGCTCGGGCGTGCGCCGAATAGCCAGCGGCGAGCCCAAGTCGTATACGAGTCGGTTTCCGTCGAGTCCTTGAGACGGCGCTCGAGGTTGATGAAGCTCTCCGACGGCACGCTCTCGGCGCGATCCGCACCCGCCGCGAAGCGCTGACCGGCGACCGCCTCCAACAATTCGGGAAACCAAGCCGGCGCTTTCCTGGAAGGGGTCGAGAAGTTCCACATCTTCGCTTGGAAACTATCCATGGAGACGACCGCCGACCGACCATCGGGGCTGACGGCGAACCGCGTACTGGTACCTTGAAAGCCGGTGCCGCCGTTGATGAATTGCTCGAGATGTACCGTCAGCGGATGGCACGTCTCGACATCCCACACTCGCAAACCGCGAAAGTCGAGCGTCAGCAAGCGTTCGCCATCGGCGCTGAATCGCAAGTTGCGCACTCCTTGCTCGTGCCGTAAGCCGCGCGAGTGAGGAAGCCCCGTCTCGGCGTCCCAGATCATGGCCGTCCGATCGCGCGAGGCCGTGGCTACATAGCGGCCGGTCGGCGAGTAGGCCGTGTCGATCACATCTCCCTGGTGAGGAAGAATCGCGAGCTCTTTCCCCGTGGCCGTGTCCCAGATTCGCCCGGTGAAATCGAGCGATCCGGTGAGCAACCGCCGACCGTCGGGACTGAAGAAAACCGTCATCACTTCATTTCCATGTCCGACGAATTCACGAACCAACTCTCCGGTCGAGGTGTCCCAGAGCCGTACGACGCGATCCTCTCCCGCACTCGCCAACTGAAGCCCATCGGAGGAGAAGGCGAGCGCGTTGATCTCCGAACCATGCCGCTTTTCCCACAAGGGTCGGCCGGTCGTCGCATCCCACACGCGCACCATCATGTCGGTCGATCCCGTGGCGAAGCGTTTCCCGTCCGGAGAGATTTCCGCGGGTTGAATCGTCGTGGGAAACACGACGCGCTCGGTCGCGAGCTTGCCTTCCGGGATCGACCAGAGCGAAACTTGGCCGCGCGAAGTCGTGGTGATGAGGCGACTCCCGTCGGGTGAAAACATAATTCCCCAGGCTCCGCCGGCGACTCGCAACGGCCCGGAAACGACCGCACCGGTCGCGCGATCGTAAATCCAGACTTCGCTCGTCGTCTTCGCCACCGCGACGAGGCGGCCGTCGGGACTGATCTTGCAGGCGTCGTGCGCGCCGGGATCGTCTGCTCCGAAGGAGCGGTCGAGTGGATTGCGACCATCGACGATTCTCCATAGTTGCGCGGCCCCGGTCTTCGTGTCGGACGACCGCGACTTCAGATGCGATACCGTTGTCAAACAAACCTCGTCGGTCGCGCGACGGTCGTACTCCGCATGGACGACCCGATGCTGATGGCGCATTGGTTCGCAATAGCTTCGGCCCGTCGCGACGTTCCAAATCTGCGCGCGAGAGTCGTCGGCCCAAGACAACAAATGCCGGCCGGCGTTGAGAAACGCGGTTCCTTCGAGCAAATAATAATGGGGGAGCGGAGGAGAAATCGGCCGAGCGGTACGTGCATCCCAGACCCGAGCGTAGTGGCTCAGTCCGATGCCGGCGATCTGGTCGTTGCCCGTTCCGAAGGCCGCATTGACCAGAATTCCATCGACGCCGATAAACTCTTTGCGGTTCTTTCCCGAAGGGAAATCCGAAATCCAACCGCGCCCTCGCGCATCGACCACGACGGCGCGCGTGAGATCGTCGCTGACGTCGGCATCGCGAAACGGCCCGACTTTCAAACCGGCTTGTTCTTCGCCCGACGGAAGTTTCCAAACGCGCAGTCGGGATTCTTCGCCGTTCAATTGAGAAGTGAAGAACGCTTTCTCTTCGTCGATGAAACGGGCCGCCGCGATTTTCCCTTCATGCCGCAACGGCCCGAGAAGGACCAGGCCGTTCTTGCCGTCTAAGATCGAGACGCTTTGCGGCGTCCGAGAGAGGAGATATCGGCCATCGGAACTAAATTGGATTTTCACGACCCGTTCGTCGTGTAAACATGGAGCCCCGACCGGACGGCCCGACGCGGCCTCCCACAGCCGCACCGTTTTGTCGTCGGAACAAGTCGCCAGCAGCGAGCCGTCGGAGTTGAACTCCGCCCAAGTCACCGGCCCCGCATGCACGAGCGGAGGTGCCGCGGGCTCCGAGGTCGAAGCGTCCCATAGCCGCGCCGTGCCGTCGTACGACGCCGTGACGATGCGCCGTCCGTCGGGACTTAACCGCGCGACCGTCAACTCGTTTCCATCCGGATGACGAATCAGCGGCGCAGCGGGAACGGGAAAGCGCCGGTTTTCCATCACCGACATCGCGAACATCGCGGCTTTCCAATCATTCGGATTCTCTCGCAGCAGTGCTGCCGTCTTCGCCAGCGCACTCGACGATTCCCCTTGCTCGAGCATCGCGTCGATCGCACCCCACTCCAGATGCGCGACGTTCTCCGTCAACGTGACGTTCGCACTCTGTGCACGTTGCCACTGCCAAAACGCAACGCCGGAGCCGACGATGATCGTGAACAGCAGCGTGCCGCCGAGAATGGAGAACCGCGGATTGCGTCGACACCAGCGCCAAGCTTGCTCGACACGACTGACCGGGCGAGCGACGATCGGCTCGTTGCGGATAAAACGTTCGAGCTCGTCGGCGACGGCCGCCGCCGAGGGATAGCGCCGCTCAGGCGCCTTCTCCAGACAGCGGAGCGCGATCGTTTCGATATCGCGATGCACGGCCGGATTCAATTGCCGCGGCCGCGTCGGACTTTGCTCGATCGCCGAGCGCATGGTTTCCCAGGCCGTGGCGCCCGCAAACGGCGGACGTCCGGTGAGCAACTCGTAGAGCGTCGCGCCGAGGCCGTAAACGTCGGCCGAGGTCGTTACCAGATCGAGCCGGCCGGCCGCTTGTTCGGGAGCTAAATAGCCGGGCGTTCCGAGAATCGCGGCGGAAAGCGTGAGGCCGCCGTCGTCGTTCCCCGTAAGTTTCGCGAGGCCGAAATCGGTGAGATGCGGCTGGCCTTGCTCGTCGATCAAGATGTTCGACGGCTTCAAATCTCGATGCAGAACGCCCCGTTGATGCGCGAACTCGATGGCCCGCGCCACTCGGGCCATCAGCTCGGCGATGCAAATCTCTTGCTCATGCTTCGCCGTGGTGCCCGACTTTTCGGTAAGCCGAAAATCTCGAATACATTCCGCGAGGCTGACCCCTTCGATCAGCTTCATGCTGAAGAAGTGCTGCGTCTCGAATTCACCGATTTCGTAAATCGGGACGATCGCCGGATGATGCAGCCGCGCAGCCGCTTCGGCCTCTAAGCGAAACCGACGGATCGATTCGGGGCTGGCTAACTGCCCTCCGAGAATCATCTTCACGGCGACGGTTCGGTTCAGGCTCCGCTGGCGGGCCCGATAGACGACTCCCATGCCGCCGCGGGCGATCTCCGATTCCAGTTCGTAGTCGCCGAACTGCGGTAAAACACCCTGTTTGATGAAGCGCTCGACGGCGGAAACCAAACCGCCGCTGAAGGTCGAGCGGGATTCGCTATCGACGCGCGACGACGACCCTCCGGAGCCGAGCCCAAGCTGCAACAAGCAATAAGCGCAACCGGCGTCGTTGCCGCCTGAAACCGGCTTTCCGCAAAATCGGCAAGTTGCTTCCGCATCGCGCGTCATTCGAGAAGCTACGTCACTGAGGGGGGGCTACCCACATCGCTCGCTCGCGAAGATCGGGCACCGTGTTTTCAGAACTTGTATGTCGTATACTGAAACGCTCTCGCTCGCAAACCGACCGGTCGCACGTTCCCCACTCGCCTGAATCAGGAAACTCGTTTTACGTCTATCTTATTCACGCCTACGCGGAAAGCGAACTAGGCTCCGCCGAATCGACCCCGCTCCCCTGCCCATGTCGGACTCGCTTCAAGACCTGCCGCCGAAGAAACGCTTCGCCACGACGCAGTGGAGCGTCGTCTTGCGCGCCGGTGCCGTCGGGTCGGAAGCTACGCAACAGGCGCTCACCGAGTTGACGCAGTCGTATTGGTATCCTCTGTACGCCTACGCGCGCCGGCAGGGAAACGGCGAACACGACGCGATGGATCTGACTCAAGGATTCTTCACGCACCTGCTGAGCGGCAATGCGCTGGAATCGGTGTCGCCGGAGAAGGGACGATTCCGCTCGTTTCTCTTGGTGGCCTTCAGAAACTTCATGGCGAACCAGCGTCGCGCCGCCGATACGATTCGTCGCGGCGGCGCGGTCAAGATTCTCTCGCTGTCGGCCGAAGACTTTCCGGCGAGATTCGATCGCGAACCGACGCACGCCGAGACGCCGGAGATGTGCTTCCAGCGCAATTGGGTCGAAGCGCTCTTGTCGAAGGTTCGTTCGGCCTTGGTCGACGACTATCGGCAAGCCGGAAAGGAAGCGTTGTTCGCGCTGCTGGAACCGTATCTCATGCATCGCGGCGATGCGCTCCCTCGCACGGAGATCAGCCGGCGCATGAACCTCAGTGCGGCGGCCGTTTCCATGTCGATCCATCGCATGCGCCGGCGCTACGGCGAATTGTTGCGTCAAGAAGTCGCTTCGACAGTCGATGATCCGGGCGAAGTAGAAGACGAACTACGGACGCTCATGGCGATCGCCGGCGGCGCGACGATTTGATTTGCGAGCCCTGCTGCTGAATTCGCGGCTTGCCGGACTCGCGGCAAGAGAAGCTCGCGAAATTGCTTGCTAAACCTTGCGCGTCTTATTCTATTAGTGTTCAAATGAACACTAATCTTATAGAGACGCATCCGGCCATGAACTGGATGTTCACGGACATGGATGCTTACTTCGCCTCGGTGGAGCAGTATCTCCGGCCCGAGCTGCGCGGGCGGCCCGTGGGAATCATCCCCGTCGAGACGGAGAGCACCTGCGTGATCGCGGCCAGTTACGACGCGAAGCGCTTGGGCGTCAAGGTCGGCACGGGCGTGCGCGAGGCTCGGCAGTTGTGCCCGGGAATCAAGCTCGTGAAAGCGCGTCCGAACATCTACGTGCAGATGCATCATCGCATTCTGCAAAGCGTAGATCGCTGCGCCGAGGTTCAGCGAGTTTACTCGATCGACGAATGGTCCGTTCAGCTACGGGGCGATCATCGCTGCGCAGAACAGGCCCGGAAAATCGCGCAAGACACCAAGTGGCAACTTCACGAAGATTTCGGGCCGTGGCTAACGTGCTCGATCGGCATCGCACCGACGCGCCTGCTGGCAAAAATAGCCAGCGACTTACAAAAGCCCGACGGCCTAACGGTGCTGCCTATAAGCGACCTGCCCGACCGCTTGGAAAGTTTATCGCTTAAGGATCTCTGCGGCATCAGCGACGGCATGCTCGCGCGGCTCGAGCGGCACGGCGTTCGGAACGTTCGCGCGTTGTGGGAAGTGAGCCGGGAGCAAGCCGTCCGCATTTGGGGCTCGATTTTAGGAGCCCAATGGTGGGCCGGCTTCCACGGCCACGACGAACCGGAACCGGCGACCCGTCGGCGGTCGATGAGTCATGGAAACGTCCTGGCTCCTCATCTTCGCAACGAGGCGGGAGCGTGCGGCATCCTGACGGTGCTCGTCTGTAAACTTGCGCAGCGCCTCCGACGGAGCGGATATTTCGCCGAGAAGCTGCGAATCTCGCTGACGGACGTAGCGGGCCGTCACGTGTCCGACGAGATCGGCCTCCCTTGCGTGAACGACACGCCGACGCTGCTGCAACAATTTCACAAGCTCTGGGAGCGCTGCTTGCCGCACGATTTCCCGATCAAGAAGGTCGACGTGAGCGTTACAGGCCTAGTGTTGGCGACTCAAGTAGCGCGCCCGCTCTTCGAAGAGACCGACAAGCTGCAACGACTCTCGCAAGCCCTCGACGAGATCAACGATCGCTGGGGCACGTCGACAGCCTACTTCGGCTCGATGCACGACTACCGCGAACCCTTAGAAAACAAAATCGCCTTCGGCCGAATCCCGGACGGATTCGAGTAATTGAAAATGTGCGAGTCGGGGCGACATGATTTGAACATGCGACCTCTACGTCCCGAACGTAAGAGCGATGCTACTGAAACGCCGCAAATTCAAGGCTCCGGCGCATCCTCGACCGCCGCTTGCACCGTGGCTTGCACCAGCGAAGCCGAAAACGTGAACGAAGGCACCGATTCGCTCGCCGCGCTGGCCGCAATGTTGACCGGCCTCGATCCGTCGTCGAGGGCGAAGCTGGCCGCGATGCTTATCGGGCAATCGGTTGGCTCGAACTCCACAACTGAAAGGGGATAGGGATGGCACCGTCACCTACGGATGATAACGGTCGGAAATCGAGCGGCCGCTTCGCGCCGGGCAACCGGCACGGCCGAGGCAATCCGATGGCGCAGAGGGTTCAGCAACTAAGGGTCGAGTTACTGGATCGAATCACGCCCGACGACATTGGGGCGATCGCCAACAAACTTATCGCGCTCGCTGTGAGCGGTGACCTAGGGGCGATTCGCGAACTTCTCAACCGAGCGATCGGCCGGCCGACGGAGTTCGTCGAGCCGTCGGATGACGACGACGATCCTGCCCGACTCCCGCCGTCGAAAGAAGAACTCGAACGGCTCATCGAAGATTGGGGCAAACGACACCTGAATGATCGGCCGGGGTAGAATCGAACGCACGGTGAGCGTCCGGATGCGGACACAGTTCCAAGGACCCGAAAGACCGGGGGCAGCTCCCAAGATACGAGGAACCAATCTTACCTAGTCCACCGTCACACACGGAGGGTAACGGTTGTTTTTGGAAAGCTGGGAAGACCTGCGTCGGTTCGCAGGGCCCCGGCATCGCGGGTCCTTTCCGGCCGATATTTCGTCGCGGGCCTTACCGATGGGAGGCAGTATGCAACTCTCTGTCCTTCCTTTCGTGCAGCCGGTCGGCCGTTGCGCACCCTCTCCGTAGCCCCCCGCTGGTGGAGCGGGTAAACTGCCCCCTTTTGCGTTCTCGCACCTCGGGCCAGCTCCATGACGCCGGAAAGTTTCATCAGCCGTTGGAATAGATCCGGCGCAGCCGAGCGAGCGAATTACGGTATCTTCCTGACCGAACTTTGCACTTTGCTCGATGTTCCGCAGCCTGATCCTGCGCAAGACGACGACGCCGAAAACGCTTACGTCTTCGAACGCAACGTAACGTTCTCCGAGGCCGACGGCTCGCACTCGATCGGCCGGATCGATCTTTATCGCCGCGCGTCGTTCGTGCTCGAAGCGAAGCAGGGGAGCGACGCCGACACCGCCGAAGACGACGAGGCCGAGGCGCTCCAAGCGGCGACCGCGAAGAAGCCGAAGCGACGCGGCACCGCGATTCGCGGCACGAAGGCTTGGGACGATGCGATGGTCCGCGCTCGCGGACAAGCCGACCGCTACGCTCGGGCCTTACCCGTCTCGGAGGGCTGGCCCCCGTTCCTGATCGTGGTCGACGTCGGCCACTCGATCGAACTCTATAGCGACTTCAGCCGCTCGGGCAAAACCTACGTTCAATTCCCCGACCCGCAATCGTTCCGGCTGACGCTCGACGATCTCAAACGGGAAGACGTTCGCCTTCGGCTTCGGCAAATTTGGCTCGACCCCCTCGCGCTCGACCCAAGCCGGCGGGCCGCAAAGGTCACGCGGGAGCTTGCCGAACGACTGGCCGAACTCGCGAAGCTGTTAGAGAAGGCGAAGCACGACGCCGAGGACGTCGCGAAATTCCTCATGCGCTGTCTCTTCACGATGTTCGCCGAAGACGTCGAGTTGATTCCTCGCGGATCGTTTAAGAACTTGCTTGCCGATCTCCGCGACGAGCCGGAGAACTTCAAGCCGGCGGCCGAGGACCTCTGGCGGACCATGAACACCGGCGGCTACTCGGCCGGCTTGCGTAAGTCGCTGTTGCGGTTCAACGGCGGACTCTTCGCCGAAAGCGAAGCGCTGCCGCTGACGAAGCCGATGCTCGCGTTGTTGCACGAGGCGGCCGGGTCCGATTGGACCGACGTCGAACCGGCGATCTTCGGCACCCTCTTGGAGCGCGCCCTCGATCCGATCGATCGCCACAAGCTGGGCGCGCACTACACCCCTCGGGCGTATGTCGAACGGCTCGTCCTGCCGACCGTAATCGAACCGCTCCGCGAAGATTGGCAAGCGGCCTATGCGGTCGCCGTGTCGGCAGCGAAGCTCGGCGACTTGGCGGCGGCACAAAAGACCGTGCGCACGTTCCACGAGCAACTCTGCAAAACACGCGTTCTCGATCCGGCATGCGGCAGCGGAAACTTCCTCTACGTCACGCTGGAGCAAATGAAGCGGCTTGAAGGTGAGGTGCTCAACGCGCTTGTCGAGTTCGGCGACAAGCAGGGGACACTGTTCGAAGTCGATCCGCATCAATTCCTCGGCATCGAAGTGAACCCTCGGGCCGCGGCGATCGCCGATCTCGTCCTCTGGATCGGCTATCTGCAATGGCACTTCCGCACCCGAGGCCACACAGCGCCGGCCGAGCCGATCATCAAGAACTACAAGAACATCGAATGCCGCGACGCCGTTCTCGCTTGGGACCGCAAAGAAGCGGTCCTCGACGAGAAGCAGCAGCCGGTCACGCGCTGGAACGGCCGGACGATGAAAATTCACCCAGTGACGGGCGAGGAAGTGCCGGACGAATCGGCCTACGTGCTTGTTGAGCGTTACATCAACCCGAGAAAAGCGGAATGGCCGGCGGCTGAATTCGTGGTGGGCAATCCACCATATATTGGCGTCCGAAAGCTGAATTCTACTACGGGCCCCGACTACGTTGATGCCGTGGTCTCAAGCTACCCCGACGTGAAAGAGACCGCCGATTTTGTGATGTATTGGTGGCACCACTGCGCTGCACTAGTCGAGGACAATCTCCTTCGGCGATTCGGACTCATTACTACTAATAGCATCACGCAGCAGTATTCTCGACCAGTGCTGGACTTCCATCTTTCCCGCGTGCCTGGCGTGAAAATCGTTTTGGCTGTCGATGACCATCCTTGGGTCGAGGATCAAGACGGAGCATCGGTTCAAGTGGCGATGACGGTCGTCGCCAGTGCCGCTCACTATCAAGGCCCACTACGTTTGGGCACCGTTAAGCCGCAGTCGAGCCCTCTAGTCGAAGTCGAATATTCAACCGTCGCTAGAATCACAAGCCTACTTCGAAGCGATCTCGACATAACGCAATTGAAGCCCCTAGAGTCCAACATTGACTTCTGCTTTCAAGGTGTCATTCCGGGAAACAGCGGATTCAAATTAGATTCGAAGAGCATGGCAGAGATGAGTATCAGCACTGCGAAACTACCTCGCATCGTCCGGCGTTATGTAATCGGAAAAGACCTAGTTCAGAGAATTACGCCGAAATGGGTAATGGATTGTTTCGGACTATCGGCCGAGGAAGTGAAATCCGAGTTCCCGCAGATTTTCCAAAGACTTTTCGATCGCGTGAAGCCTGAGAGAGACCAAAACCCAAGAGAAATACGACGGCGCAATTGGTGGCTTTTCGCAGAAAACGCGCCGAAACTACGATCCGCTATTCAAGGTCTCTCCCGATACATCGCAACGCCAAACACTGCAAAGCATCGTCCATTCATGTTTCTCGCGCCGGACGTCCTACCCGATGCGATGGCTTATGCCATAGCGTCGGACGATGCACAGATACTCGGCATTCTAAGTAGCAAGCCTCATCAGATATGGTCGCGGCAAACTGGAGGAACTCTGGAAGACCGACCGCGGTACAACAGCAAAGTAACGTTTCTGCCTTTCCCATTCCCAAGTGGCAGCGATGAGCAACGTGAGACCATACGCGAACTCGGCGAGCAGCTCGACGCGCATCGCAAGCGTCAGCAATCGCTCCATCCGAAGCTCACGTTGACCGAAATGTACAACGTGTTGGATAAGTTGCGGAATGGCGAGACGTTGACGCCAAAAGAGAAGGCAACGCACGAGCAAGGGCTCGTCTCCGTCCTCAAGCAGATCCATGACGACTTAGACGCCGCCGTGTTCGACGCTTACGGCTGGCCCGCGACACTGACCGACGAAGGGATTCTCGAACGGCTCGTCGCTTTGAACGCCGAACGGGCCGCCGAGGAAGACGAAGGGAAAATCCGTTGGCTCCGCCCGGAGTTTCAGAACCCAACCGACGGCCGCGCGAAGCAGAAGGGGTTGGCGCTGGTCGACGACGACTCGGACGACGACGAAGCGGACGAGGCCGAGAAGCCGAAGAAGCGCGGCAAGGGAGCGAAGAAGAAGCCCGCCGAGGTGAAAGCGAAGCCAGCCGCCAAGACCGCGAAGCGCGACTGGCCCAAGACCCGAGAGGCGCAAGCGAAAGCCGTCGCGGCGATTCTTCGGGATTGCGAATCGTCGGTCACGCCGGACGAACTGGCCAGACGTTTCACCCGAGCGCAGCGTGATACGATCGAAGAGCTACTCCAAGCCATGGTGACGCTCGGCCTCGCCCGTAAGCTGCGCGGCGGGAAGTTTGCGAGCTAGGGCGCGCTCGTCGTCGGGTAGGGTGGGTCGAATCTCTGCAGGGTGACGACTCTAGACCAAAGCCCCACCGCGCAGATTTTTCTGCGAAATTGAGGGATTTCGGCGCGCCTGCCAAGTTCTGCCGGCTGGTGATAAAATAACGCCTTCGGGCGCGGGTTGTCGGCGACGGTCGACGATCTGCTTCATTCGGTGGCGGCGGCGCAATGGTGTCCTTTCGTGACAAATCGCCGCCGCGACCGGCCCGACTTCACGAAGGATTCCGATCATGGCCGAGGTGTTGCCCGACGAACCACCCCCGGTACTCTCGCCGAAGATCATTGAGCAGGGAACGGTTCACGACTCAATCCGACTGGCGCTGGTGACGATCTACGAGATGCGCCGTTGTACAAAGAACAGCGGCATTCCCTTCCTGGCGAGGTGTCGCCATCTCGTTACCGACGGAGCCGTGAGAAGAAACGAGTTTTTCAGCGATGACGAATTGGTGAGGCGGCTGGGGACGGTGAACGACAATCGTGTTGTCGACTTCTACGGCTATAGCGGTAACAGTTGGGCAGAGGTAGGGCGGAAAATCGTTGACGATTGGACGCAGACGATGCTGAATGAAACCTTCGAGGTTGTGGACGGCAAGCCGAGGCGTTTTTGGGAGATAGACGAAGCGGCGTTTAAGTTGAAATGGTCGACTTTGTCCGTGGCCTTAGCGACCAAACGAGTATTCAGTTTTCAGAAGTTGGAAGCCGAGCTAGTGGCCGAAGAGCGACGATTAGCCGCGGCTGTCGAACCTGCTCTAAAGGGCCCTACTGGGGGGCGCAATCGCGATCCGTATGTAACCCGTCGAGCAGATTTTGCTAAACCATTCCGTGAGCAAGACCCGCCGCTCCCATACCCTCAAATTCTCGAAAAATATCAGAGGAAACATCGCGACGACACGCAAGTGAGCGCCGATACAATTCGCCTTGCCTATGAACGCCGATGCAAACCCACCGACCCGACAAATCCGACAGAATAATTTTGTCGGTTCGATGGAGTAGAAATTGTCACGGATTGCAATGCATGGCCTCGCATAGGCTTATGCGATCTTTGAATTACTGCTCGGCGACAAAATTGAGTCGGCAGATACTCCGAACTGTTGTGACGAAGCACGTCGCCATGTGGGCGAAGGGCAGAGTCGCTTATCAGTAAGGAGTCCCGAATGTCCCTGTTTCATCGAAGCGGTCCATCGACCGCAAACGACGGACAATTGTCCGTCGCCTCACACACCTCGCCCGCGTTGCTTGACGTGCGCGCCGTCGCCGAACTGCTCGGCGGCTGCTCGACTAGGCACGTCTACCGACTGAGCGATGGCGGCAAGATGCCCCCGCCTGTACGACTCGGAGCGTTGGTTCGCTGGTCGAAGCCGACGCTCGACGCTTGGCTGGCTGGCGGCTGCAAAGCGGTCCGAACGGTTGCGTCGAAGGGGGGCTCGCAATGAACCCCAACTATAAGGGCAACGGCTCGAAACCCGGCGAGCGGCGGCCGGGCGGTACGACTTCCCGGCGTTGGGAACTTGACGACCACGGTAAGGCCGAGAAGTTGCTCGGCTGCGGCCTGAATCGCTGCCGCTCGACTAGTGATTTCCCCAAAACGAAAATGGCCCCGCGGGTGCAACCGCGGGGCCGAGGGGGTGAAAGATGATTCGTCGCTCATCCCCGAAGTGCATTGTATCGCAGCCCGAAATGCCGTCGATGGTTGAGCTAGCGCTTAAACTGCGGCGGCGCAATCTGCCGATTACGCTCTGCGATGGAAAGAAGCCGCTCGGTCGAGGTTGGAGTGCCACCGGCAATGGCTCGGAGTGGCCGCAACACGCGTGGACCGACTCGGACATCAGGCGGGCATTCGCTTTGCGAGGTGATCTAAATTTAGGCATCGTGCTTGGCCCGCGGTCCGGTTTGATCGATTTAGAAGCCGATAGTGCCGACGAGGAGCGGGCCTTTACGGAACTATTCGCTGGATGCGAACCTGACGTTACGCCGACGTTTAAGAGCCGTCGAGGGAAACACCGGCTTTTCCGCTGGCACGATGACCTTCAGCAAACTGGCAAGGGCATCGTCAACTTCCGTGGCCTCGGCATTCGGATCGGTGCCGGAAGCAAGGGTGCGCAATCGCTGCTGCCGCCAAGCGTCAATTCCGACGGTACTCGTCGAGAATGGCTTGTCTCGCTCGATGAATGCGACACTGCGCCTCTTCCGAACGTCGTCATAAAGCGAATCCTCGAAGCGAGCAAGTCGGTTCGGGCTGACACAGAGAACACAGAAGGCGCAAGTTATGACCTGAGTCTATCTGTGTCTTCTGAGTGTACTGCGTCCTCTGTGTCAACTTACCGTATCGACGAGGCGATAGCAGCGACTTTGCCGACGGGAGAGGGCAAGCGGAACGAAAGGCTTTTTGAATATGCACGACGACTAAAGTCGATTCCTGAATTAGCTGGATTGCCGGTCAAAGCATTGAAACCATTGGTCCGTCGTTGGCATGCTGCGGCGCTTCCGGTTATCCGCACGAAGCCGTTCGAGACGACTTGGCTCGAATTTGCCCGCGGCTGGAAAGTCATTCGATTTGCCGCCGGGCACGGTCCGGTCGATGAGGCTTATGCTGCCGCCTTGAAAATGGCTGCCGCTTCGATGCCTCTCGTCGCCCTGGAATATGAGCAACCGAAACTACGTTTTCTCATTTGCTTGTGCAAGGAACTTCAGCGTCCGTTGGGCACGAAGCCGTTCTTTCTGGCAAGTCGGACTGCGGGCGAGCTGCTCGGTGTTACGCATACAACGGCATGGGAGTGGCTGAAAGTACTGGCCGTCGACGAGGTGCTGCGCGAAGTTGAAATAGGCGACCGGGCAAAACGGCGTGCGACTACCTACCTTTACTTGGGCGACTAGAAACGGCCGAGCCACCGGTGAGAGTTCGGCGAATGTATTTGACGTGGCTTGCCGAATATGAGACAGTTGGCGCACTATGGCAAAGCGAAAGAACAAAACGATGACCGAGGTGTTGCGGCAAGCGATCGTCGATAGCGGTCTGCCGCTGTTGACGCTCGGCAAGGCATCGGGCGTCGACCGTGCGAGCTTACGGCGTTTCGTCAACGGCGAGCGGTCGCTGCGGCTCGACATGGCGGACAAGCTGGCGACTTACTTCAATGTGAAGATAATACGATGAATTTCACTAACTTTTCGCTAGCCATATCGGCAGTCCTGTTTGCGTCTGGTTGCAATGGCTCGAAGGAGAATAGCAAGCAAGTCGAGAAACACGCCGCAGCGATCGAAGTAAAGACCGAAGAGCAACTGTTTGAGGAAAACATCAAGAGAGAGCAGGAACTAGCAATAAAAGCATTCGGTGCCGATGGAAGGCCAATCGAATCCATTGCTTCAGAAGCGCAAATCGCGATCGACAATTTCGAGTCGTATGAAAGAACGATTTTCACCGTCGACGTGCAGCGCTACTTTCGACATCCGAGAAAGGTTTGCATTCGCGCACGTTTACGCGACGTGGTCGAGAATGACACAGGCTTCTCCGTTCGATTCGGAGCCGTACTCGTTGACGCCGCTCAATTGCATTTCGATTTTGAACTCAAAGCGAGCGAGGCTCAAGTTGCTGAATTACTGAAAGATCGGCCTGGCATGGGTGACGAATATGTGGTCGTCCTCGAAAGCTCTAAAGTTCTTCGCCGTGAGATCGAAATCTCGACGCATATTACACCGGCTGTAGATGACACCGCAGCGAGCGCCGAAGTAATGGTAGTTGATATTCCGGTAGACAAGATTCTTAAAGGTTCACTGATCTACTTCAAGTTAGTGCGTTATTGAAGCTCAGGTTTAGTACGCTGGAGTAATTTTATGGGCACCGTCTACCGCAAGTCGTTCACGAAGCCGCTACCAATTGGTGCGGAAATCTTCATCCGTGTCGGACAACGTTTCGCACGTTGGAAGGATGCGAAGGGAAAGACGCGAACCGCGCCGCTGACGACCGGCACTGGCGGGACCGATCGCATCGCGGTCGAGGCTCGCACGTTTACCGCGAAGTATCGCGACGGCGCGAACGTCGTGCGGGAAACGGCGACCGGCTGCCGCGATGAAACCGCGGCGCGTAGCGTGCTTGGGGACCTCGAACGTCGGGCCGAGTTGGTTAAGGCGGGCGTGATGACCTCGGCCGAGAATGCCGTGGCCGACCATCAATCGGTGCCGCTGGCGCAGCACGTCGCCGCATACATCGCGCACCTGACCGCAAAGGGTGTGACGAAAACGCGAATCAAGACGACGGAGAGCCGCCTCAATCGAGTGGCTGCCGATCGCCGCTTCAACCAACTATCGGACCTGAACGCCTCGGCGCTGGTCGATTGGCTGAACGCCCGGGCCGCGGCGGGTATGTCGCCGGGCGCTCGCAACGGCTTCCGCGAAGCGTACATAGGCTTTTGCAACTGGTGCCGTCAGTCGCACCGACTGGTCGACAATCCGTTCGCCAACGTGCCGAAGGCGGACGCCAAGGCCGATTGCCGCCGCAAGCGCCGATCGCTGACCGAGGCCGAGCTTGTGAAGTTGCTCGACGTGGCGCGACGGCGACCTCTGCTCGACGCGATGACCATTCGCCGAGGTGCCCGAACGGGCGAAGTCGCCGGCAAGCTGCGCGACGACGTTCGGGAACGGCTCGAACTGCTCGGCCGCGAACGGGCGTTGATCTACAAGACGTTGGTACTGACCGGGCTGCGGAAGGGAGAACTCGCATCGCTGACCGTCGGGCAGTTGGAACTCGACGGGCCGACGCCGCTGGTCGTGCTACATGCCGCGGACGAAAAGAACCGCCAAGGGTCCGACATACCGCTCCGGTCCGATCTGGCCGAGGATCTGCGGGCATGGGTGAGCGATAAAGCGAAGGCCTACGAAGCCGCTACGCAATCGCCGACGGTCCCGTTCGACACCGAGGCCGCTCGAACCGCGAAACGCGATACGCTCGACGCTGCTGCTTTTAAGCTACGGTTGTGCCAGCAAGGGACTAAGGTGACGCGATTGCCTGCCGAGACGCCGCTGTTCAATGTGCCGACCGGATTGGTTCGCATCCTCGACCGCGACCTGAAGGCGGCCGGCATCGCCAAGAAAGACGAGCGCGGCCGCACGGTCGACGTTCATGCCATGCGACACACCTACGGCACGCTGTTGAGCAAGGCGGGTGTCGCACCTCGCACGGCGCAAGCTGCGATGCGTCATTCGTCGATCGATCTGACGATGAACGTTTACACCGATCCGAAGCTGCTCGACGTGGCCGGAGCGCTCGAATCACTCCCCTCGCTACCGCTTTCGGGCGGCCCCCAAACGGATCGAATCGCCCTAAAGTCAACCGGGACCGATGGCTATCGTTCATCGCCGCTTGCACCGCCGCTTGCACCAACTGCTGACGAATCGAGTAAATCGTGGTCGTCCGCTGACAAATCGGCACCCATGAGCAACGGGCGGAACGTCACGCCGCGAATCGTCACAAGTGACGAAGTGGCAAAAGAAAAACGCTCGCTGACAACTGAGGTCAACGAGCGTCAAAAGTCGGGGCGACATGATTTGAACATGCGACCTCTACGTCCCGAAGATTGCCAGATAACTCGTCGGCAAGACTTCATCCTCCGCAATTCCCAGCATCTTACCGCATGCACGATGCACTAACAACTGTGTGAAAGTGTGTGATCTTATAACGTAAATAACGTGGATTGCTTCCGAGCGATATTCATCAAACGTGGACGTCCACGTTTACTTCCGCGCTCACACCCAACGAACGCAAGTGCCCATAGCATAAGCAGATGATGAGTAGCAAACGGGCAGCGGGTAGAGGTCGGCATCGTCAAGGTGCTACGGTGTCATCACGATCACGATTCATCGTCTCCAATGCCTGCTGTCGAAGGATTACGGCAGCCTCTTTGCCGATCGTCCAATCGATCGAACGTAACCCTCGGGAGACGGCACGCGATCCCATGGTCCTGATGAGGTGCAAGTGGGCTTCGACCCAGTGAATCTTCAGCTTCTCTTTCGCGATCTCCAAGTCCTCCAAGAGCACGAGGTCGAGGTTTCGGCAATCGAAGATCATCCATGCCACGAGCGTCGCTAGGTGCGATATGGTGGCGGAACGGTCTAAGCCGATCTCCTTACATGCCGTGACGTCGTGCGGGCCGTAGCACGTGCCTAGCGTGGTGTACTGCCCTTCGGCAATCGCCAGCGATACTTCCTTGGTCAAATCATCGAACGCTTCGTCTACCTGCATTTCTAACCCCTTATTTATTGTCAAGCGAACGCTTCGCCCCGACGTTGATTCCGCGACGGATCATTTCATGTTCGATACGGTCGGCCTGTTCGCGAACGTCTCCGGCACCATAGATATTGAACGTCACGGCCTGCTTCTTATCACCCACCGCAATGAGTGACGCCAAGTCGTAACCTGCCTCACGACGAGCTTGTTTGGCCCGTTCTTCCTTTTCCAACTCACGTGCTTTGTACGACTCGGTATGCACCTTCTCGGCTTGGACCCTCTCCTCGGCTTCCTGGCGAAGGACTTCCATCTTGTGCTGCTGCAATCCGTTCATTTCCTTCTGCAGGTCATTCAAGGCTTGTATCCCGCCCCCGAAGCTGGCCGCGTTAATGCGGGCCTGCTCCATGCGAGCCGCGACGTTGTCGATCGCCAGTCCTAACTTGGCTACCGGGTCGGTCGTCTGTTGCATGACGGCCTCTAGAGTCGCCATGCCCGCTCCGATACCCGACATGGCGTTGCTAAAGTGGCTGCTGATCTGCTGAGCCATACCGAAGATCGAGTCCATCATTCCACCGCCGCCACCACCCATCAACGCATCGTCGGCCTGACGTGCCGCGATAATGTTCTGCCGCTTCTCTTTGGCACTTATCGCTCGCTGCCCGGCCGTCTGCTTTCCGATGTCGCCTTCCTTTTTCGCATCGGCGATCAACTGTTCGACGGTCTTTTTACTGCCATCACGAATCGCCTGATACGTTTTCGCCCAAGCGTCGGTGATGACCTTCAGTTGCTCGATGTTCGCGGCGCGAGCGTCGCCCGTCGAATTCTTAATCCGGACCATTGTGGCCTGGTACTCATCGGATAACGACTTGAGCCCGCGTTTCTGCTCCGGGGAAATGCCGGCGACACCGAGAGCGTTTTGAAACTGTTGGCCGGACGATGCAATCTTCTTTTGCAGCTCGTTCCTGGTCATCTTTTGCAGGCTAGCGAAGTCGTCGGTCGGCTTGGCCTCGCCGAACGCTTTCGGCTTCACCGCTTTCGCGAACACTTCGGCACCTTTGGACGCGGCGGCCGTCACTCGATCGAAGTAGAGCTTTTGCATCTCGGCCGAGGCCGTGAGGCTGGCCGTTGCGTTGGTCATGATCGAGTTTCGGATCTTCATGAACGCTTCGTCCGAGTAGTCGGGCATCTTCGACAGCACATGCCGATAGTTGACGAGCATTGTTTCGATGTTCGCGACGTCGACCGCTTCCCCTTCCTTCGGCGTCATCGCCTTGCGGATGTCGTCGGCCATCTCCTTGAACATCCCGAGCGATTCGCCATGCGTGGCGCTGCCGAGTGCGGCCTTCGTCGTGCCGTCCATGCCCGTAAGGTTCAGCGGCGTTGCCCGCCCCTTCGCTCGCTCGGCTTCACGCTCGGCGAATTCCTTCGCCTTCTTTTCGGACTGCTCCATCCGCTCATCGTGTGCATCGAACATCTTGGCCGATGCCTTCACGGCCGAATCGGCTGACGCCAGATGGAATGCCCGTTGCTCACCTTCGCTCTTGGCGGCTTTGTGCAAACTCTCCCTTACGCGGGCTTCGGTCGCATCCCACATCTTCGCGTTGTAACCGGGCATCAATTCGAGCGATGCTTTGTATTTTCGCAGGATGTCGTCGATGGCCGTCTTGCTCTTGTCGTCTACCCTCATGTACGAGAAGTCGAACTTGAGGTCCGGGGCGAGCGTCTTCAACTCGTCCTGCATCCCGCTGATGAAGCTGCGGGCTTGATCGGATCCAACGGAAGCGAGATCGCTTTTCCCCGCGGCCGTGCCGGCGAACGCTACGGCCGCATCGGCTGCCTTGGTCCGGTCGATCGGTACGACGGTCGGAGCGGCGGCCGTCGACGATCCATCCGAGGTAGCCGTTACCAATGCCGTGCCGGTCGACGTAACCACGGGTTGACCTGGCTTTGCAGCCGATGGCTTGGACTTCGTAGCCGGTGCCGGGCCGATCTCTTGTTCAAAGAGCATCGCTTCCGACTTGGCATGTAGTGCTTTCGCTTCGTCGCGAAGCTGCTTGGCTTTTTGCATGTCGCCGCTTCGAGCGGCCCATTGAGCATCGGCCTCCATAGCCTTCGCTTCCAACCGCATCTGAATACCGTTGGCCCGCTTCACATCCCCCTCGAACATTGCGAAGCCGAGAGCGAAGCCGTCGAACATCTTGCCGAAGATGCTGGCAGTAGCGTCGATCATGCCGCCGCTCGTGTCGGCAAGGTCGCGAAGGGAAGGGGCGAGTTCTTCGCCGATCCGCTCCTTCATGTCGCCCATTTTCTTGTTCACACGATCGAGCGAGCCACCGAGCGAATCGTTAAGTTCTTTTGCCGTTCCGGCGTACCGCGATTTGAGTTCATCGAGGATAACCTGCTGCGCCTTCATCGTGTCGCCCGACGCCATCAACCGCTTCACGAGAGCCGTTTGCTCGTCGGTGAATGCGACACCTTGGCGACGGAGTAATGCCATGCCGCGTTCCGGGTCGGTCAACGCCTTGCCGAGCATCGTGACGGCCGGCTCCAACGACATGCCGAGTGCCGAAGCCATATCGACCGCGGCTACCATCGTATCGCGGAAGACGTCCCCTTTGATCTCTTTCATGCTGGCGAGCAACGCCATCGTGCTCAATGCCGCATCGTCCTCGAATTTCGACGTCTCGTGAATCTGCGTAGCGAGTGCCTTCATCTGTTCAAGCGTGAAGTCGGCCGCGTTGCCCGTCGCGCGGATGGCGGCCGACGCTCGGATCTCCGACGCTTCGGCTTCCGCGAAAGCATGGATGCCGTCGATGGCGAAGTTCATCGCCTGGTCTGCGATGCGAGACTTGATCCGGTCCATCGCCGAGCCGAGAGCGGCAGTCATCTCGCCGAACTTGCCGGTGAGCCGGCCGAACGACGAACCGCTATCGGCGGCGAGCCCGTCGAAGTTTTCGCCCATGTCCTTGCGCAGCGCCGCGATAGCCGCTTCCGCTTCATGCGAGCCCTTTTTAAGCCCGTCTACGTTTAAGCCGAGTTCGCCGGCGAGTGCAAAAATATCCATTATTCGTCAATCTTCCCTGTGCGGAGTAGGTTTACTAATCGCGTGCGAAGTCGGTTCAAGATTCGATCACTTACCAGCGGCCACGAGCCGCGAAACGGCGGAGCGAATTCTTCGGTGCTGGAATTGTTGGCCTTCGCGAGTTGCTTTTCGAGCGTGGCCCGACGCTTGCTGCCGCTGCGAGTGCGGCCGAATTTATCTTGGAGATCCTGGATGCCCATGTCCTTCGCGGCCCAATGGATGATGGGCGACATCCCTTCCTTCCAGATGCTCACGGCCTTAATCAGCCCGCGTGCGTTTTCCCCGCCTAGCTCAAGGTACTTGAGATAATCGAGGTTGCTGCCGACCGCTCCGGAGATACGGCCGCTCTCGTCTTGCGCGGCTGCCCGAATCTGGATCGACGCACGAGCAAGCCCGTTGTCGATCGGCATGTGCCTTTGGATCTCTCGACCCCATATCGCGAGCCCGGCATTTAGTTCCGCGATCACAACCTTCGGGCCGGCAAGTCGGATCGCTGCAAGGTAGCCGATCGCCTTCGCATACGACTCCTCATTGATCTTGAACGTCGTACCGTCGGCCATTACAAAACCAGTGCATCGGGATTCGATCCGACTGCTACCGCCGACAACTCGGCAAGATCCCAATCGGTGAACCGAAGAATCTCGCACGTGCCCGACACCGGGTTGCCGTCTTGATTGACGCCCTCGGTAGCGACTTCATCGATCGAGAATGCCCGGCCGATGAAGCCGATCGAAAACGCTTTCAAAATCCCGGCGTCGAACATCCGATGAATGTTCGCCGAGAACGGATCGCCCAAGTCGAAGCGAGCTACGACGTCGATGAAGTCAGATTGAAGCATCAACTCCGGAACGGTGCCGAGCGGCAGGTTGCCGCGGACGGCATCGAGCCCATGTTGCCAGAGCAAAACTGGATTGCGGACGAAGCTGGATGCATCGCAGCCGGCCGGATCGACGATCGTGTCGTGCCGATCGATGGCGAGAGTGTTGATTCGAGCGTGAACTTCCGCCGGCAGTGGCTCGTTCTTCTTTCGCACTGCCACCTCGCGACGAACCGCGACGATCGATGGCGAGGCATGCCGGAGCACGGTGCCTTCACCGATGGCACGCTTCGCACGTTCAATGAGTTCTCTCGTCGATCGTTGCATTAGAACCTTCCATTAAGTTGAATTGCGTTGGGGCTTGGTTCGCCGCTGAACCAGGGGTGTAATCGTTTCGGCTGGTCAGGCCGCGGCTTCGCACGTTCTGCGGCAACCATCGCTTCGATGCGGCCGTAGACGTCGGGCAATGGGCCTTCGGCGAACATGATGCCGGGCCGGCCGAGAGCATCGGTCGATCGGGAACCGTGGAGCATGAGAGCGAGAGCGATGGCACGATCGGCGTGGCCGGCAGCCCCACGCTCGGCGTCAATGCGATAGCCGTAGGACTTCTCTACGACCTTCAGCGATCGGAGATCGTCGAGCAACGCGGCATCGTTGTACAACTCGATCTGCCCTTCGGAGAACGTCTCGACGGTAGCCGATGCCATCTTCTGCAAGTTGGGACCGGAGAACGGCACCTCATGCACGGAGATTCCCCGGCTGCGCAACCGTTGGGCAAGCAACTCGGCCTGCCACGGATCGTAGAAGAGATCGAAGCCGTACTCTTTATGGAGTCGAACGATCTCTTCTTCGAGCTTCATCAAGTCGAGAGTCTTACCCGGTTCCGCCTTCCATGAATCCGTATGTGCGAGCCTCACACGGCCGCCGTTCGCTTCACAACCGCCGATGGCGATCGCCGATGCGTCACGTTTGATTCCGAGATCGAGGCCGGCGATGAACGTCGCACCGACGAACGATTCGCGAGTTGGCTTTTCGTGCATCGTGATCGCACGGAGAATGTCGGCTTCGGTGATCGCATCGCCTTGGCCGGTCGTCCACTTGTTCAACCAGAGGCGATCGAACGCAACGGGCGGCAGAATGCGACGTTGTTCGGCGAGATGTTTCGGACTAATCCACGAGGCTTGCGGGCCGTCGATCGTAGAGAAGTGCCAGTCGGCATCGCTACCTTCCGAGCCGAGTCGAGCGGCTTCGCGGAAATTCCATTGCCACGATTTACCCTGACCGACGCCGGCGTTGGAAATCGTGACGAGCATGCACGTTCCCTTTTTCGCGGCAGCCGAGAAAAGAGAAACGAACAACGCCTCGTTGATCCAGTGCGTAATTTCATCGAGCACGATGAAGTCCGGAGTCAATCCGTAAGAGGATGCGGCATCTGCCGATAGAATCTCAAGCGTCGAACCGCTTCGCTTGTTTACGACCTTGTAGGCTTGCACCTCAAGAAATTGAGACAGCCACGGATTGAGTGAGATAAGTTTTTCGATCGCATCGCGAAGCAAGCGAGCTTGATCCTTGTCGGCCGCCGCGGCGACTCCCGAAATCATGCGTTGCGTAGCGAACAATACCCATGAGACTTGCACGGCGAGATCGGCAGTCTTGCTATGACCACGCGGACGCTCAAAATAGGCGCGGAGTTTTACCGGACCCGTGATCGTCTTGTTCCGTGCGACCGCTTTCCATCCATTGTCGACGGACGCGAAGTCGGCGGCCTGCCAAGGATCGAGTTTCGATCCGAGCAACTCCGGGCCTGTGTCGGTCTCAATGAAGAGAGCTTCACGAAAAGCCCGCGGCGAGGAAAACATTTCCGGTAACTTAACCATTCGCCTTCGCCTTCTCCTTGTCGTACACGAGGCCGTCTAACGTCTTGCCGTCATCCTCGATACGGAGATCGGCGATCGGCTTATCGCGGGCCGTAATGCTGGATCGCATGTCGCGCATGATCGTCAGCTTTTGGTCGGTGGTCAGGTCCGCTTGCGTCGTGAGGAAATGCAACAACAGGCGGTAGATCGTTTCGTGCCTGTGGGCCGATTGGATCAATGCTTGTTCTCGTGGGCCGATAGAATTGCGGAGATTGAGCACCGCCGTTTCGAGAAGGTTGCGGAGCTTGCGTCCTTCGCGTGCGATGTGCTCGCATCCCGCGGGCAGTAGTCCGCTCGTAAGGTCTCGTCTTGCTCCGTGCTTGACTCGTGCCGCCATGCTTGCCTCTGATAAACCGAGCCCGCCGGCCGTGCGGAAATCCCTTAGCGCACGACCGGCGAACGTCGGATTCGGTTCTTAGCTGATGCCCGTGAGCAGCCTCGATCGCACAAACGCGACCGACGTAGGCGGTGCCTGGTATCGCGAGCCCTGTCGCTCGCTGATGCGAATCCAGGTCTGCCCTTTTTCCCAGCTGTCGCCGGCCTGATCGGTTGTCGAGAGCAACAGAATTCCGCGGTCCCACACGCAGAAATTTTTCATTGCGCCAATTCCGACATAGTTATTCGGCAAGGAGTTATTGACGATGACTGGCCGACCGAGAATGTAAGGTCTCATCGCAGTCGTGGCGTCTTGGACGAAAATCGGGCGACCGCTCAAGTCGACGAGTCCGGAGCACGCGCCGAGCACGACCTGATTCATCTGCCATACGCAACTTGGATCCGTAGACCAGCGAATGTCTACTCGGAACAGGAGCTTGTTCAAGTTTGCGTACGAGATCGACGTGACACCGGCGACATCCGTGATGCCGCTCGAATGGTAGATGCCGGTCGGTTCGTTCGTGCCGGTGCCGATTGCAGTAGCACGCTCACGCTCGGTACGCATCGCTTCCGTAATGAGCTTCTGAACGATTTCGATAACCGAAGGGTCGGAATCCTCGATGACGTTGTTCGTCATCTTCGTCATCGCCGAACGACGGTACATCGTGTACGTCCCCTCGCCGAACGTGGGCTGCGATTCATCGAACGCCGCGGTCTCCGCTCCGTACGTGACCACCGGCACGGCAGAAATCGTTGGGTGCGTCCCATCGTTATTCAGGGTCGGAATCTTCGTCGCGAGGTCGTACAGCGAAGTAAGCGGCAACGGATCGGTGATCAACAATTTCAGATAGCCGGCCGGGATTGCGAATCCCCCCGCGTTTCCGGTGCCGGCCGAGAGCAGCCGTTTATTCCATTCGTGTTTCGCGTAGGCGTGCGGCTGTCGGCAGTCGGTAATGACGGCCCGGCAGAAGTCGGCGAGCAGAGTGCGCTCTTCGTTTTTCGACGGCTCGCCGAAGATGATCGAAGCGGCACGCTTGTTCCGTTCGTCGGGATTTTCCTGCGACGCTTCGTGGAACTGCCCGAGATACCGACGGTCGATCCAATCGCCCGGAGGAAGGCCGCGAGATTCCCGCCGCGGTTCCGGCAGAACGTACCCGTCGATGACTTCTCGGACTTCTCGGGTCGTGTTGCGCTGGCGACTGAGATCGCCGTGCATGGCACGCTCCACGAAATCATCTCCCTCGTCTCCCTCTTCGTCGCGAGCCGGATTGTTCGGCACGTTGGGCGTTCGTCTTGCAGGCGACGTCGCTCGGGTTAAGGCTGGCTTGATCGGATCTCGTGCCGGCCCGCTGTCGGTAATGACGCGGCGTCCGGCTTGCATATCGCGAGTCGAGTAGCCCGGACCCCAGTTGTATTTGTTGGACATTCGTTCTTCCTGAACTTGTTTTTTTGTGGCTAACACTTCCCGGCGTCGCCACATTCCTCCCGGCAGGAACTTCTCCGAGGCGATTCGCATCCCGCGACAGCCGACGTCCCGAGGGACCGCATACATCGCGTTCGTCGCATCGCCCCGGAGACGTCGCCGGGTCTATCGCTTCGTGCCGAAGCACGTTGCATCCTTCTTAACAGCCGGCCGCCGCCAGCTTTCCATCAGCGAGCTTTGCGGCCCGCTCCAATTGCAGATCCGTTCGCACAATCGTCGCAGGTGCGGACGGCTCGTCTCGCAGGCCGCTTGTCAGGGCCATCCAGTTATTCAAGTCGTTTTCGAGAATTGCGTTGCGACCACCGATCATGAAGAAACGCAGCTTGTGACCCTTCACGCCGACTCGCCGCCAACTGTAGACCGTCTCGACGCGCACCCCGGCCAACTCGGCAACCTCTTGGACCGTGTATCGCTTTTGCGCCAATCGTTCCGTAGGACTCATCTCGTCACCTCTGAAAAAAGTTACAACGCTCGTCATCTCCCGGCTGACCGGTGAAATTGATTCACATTGGTCTGCTTGAAATCTATGCGTTACCTTGCGGTTGCGAGGTCCAAGGTCAAACTTTCTGGCCGCTGATGCTTCGCAAGATTCGGGGCATGGTGGGTGTGGCGGGTCGAGAACTGTTTTTAGGAAACTATTCATCATGCATGCGTAAGGGAACTTTTGGAAAAACGCCCCCTGACCCACCATACCCACCATGCAGTTCGTCGCTCGCTCGGAATTCAGTCGCAGGCAGGAACTCGCAAACGCAAAGTTCCGCATAGATTTCATGGCGGGTGTGGTGGAGGTTCACAAAAGGAAGGCAGCCATGAGTCAGAAAGCAAGGAAGCAAGGTCGGGTGTCGAGTATCGATATCGATCGCAAATTGACCGACACTGCTAACGGTCAGCGGTTTATCCGGCAGCACGCGGGAAACGTCCTGTTCGTACGGAAATGGAACAAGTGGATTGCCTGGTCCGGCCGGCTTTGGGACGTCAGCGGCGACGTGCAAGAACTCGCCAAGAAAACCGGGGATGCAATCTGGCGAGAGGTAGCGAAGGTAAGTTCCGAGGGGTACGACGTCAGGGACTTACTTCGACATGCCAAGTACGCGCATTCGGTGCGTGGAATGCGGGCGATGGCGAGTTCGGCGGCGAGCGATCCGAGCGTGCAAGTGGAATGCACGTCGCTCGATGCCGAGCCGATGCTGCTCTGTCTCCCGGATGGCACGCTCGATCTCGCCATCGGAGAACTAAGGGACCATCGGCGAGATGACTACATCACGCAAATGATTCGGACTGAATACGATTCAGCGGCCGAATGCCCGCGGTGGATTAAGTTCGTCAATGAGGTGATGGACGGCAAGGAAGACATGGTCGCCTATCTGCAAAAAGCAGTCGGCTATAGCCTTACCGGCGAGACGAAAGAGGAAGCGTTGTTCGTCCTCTACGGCGACGGCGCGAACGGTAAGTCAACCTTCGTCGAAACGATCTCGGCGCTGATGGGGTCTTACGCCGGCGTCGCCTCGCACGACTTGCTCTTGTCGAAGGGAGTCTCGCACCCGACCGAGATTGCGTCGATGTTCGGCAAGCGTATCGTCACCTGCTCCGAGACGGAGTACGGCCGCTCGTGGTCCGAGGCGATGGTGAAAAAACTTTCTAGTCGTGAACCGATCGCCGCTCGGCGGATGTACGAAGACGAATGGAGTTTCACGCCGACGCAAAAAATCTGGCTGTCCACGAACCATCGCCCGAAAGTTCGCGGGGTCGACAACGGAATTTGGCGGAGACTCAAGATGATTCCGTTCACGGTGACGTTCCCGCCCGAGCGCAGAAATAAAAATCTTTCCGCCGAGTTGCGAGCAGAGCTTCCCGGCATCTTGGCGTGGGCGGTCCGCGGTTGCATGAACTGGCAACGCGACGGGCTGCTCGACCCTCCCGACGTGGAGCGGGCAACAACCGACTACCGAATCGCCGAAGACGTAGTTCGTCGCTTCGTCGGCGAGGAGTGCATCCAAGGCGATGACCAAATTCGTACGCCTGCGATCACGATGTATGAGAAGTTCTCGGCATGGTGCAAAGCCAGCGGCGAGGAGGCGATGACGAGCACGATGTTCGGCATCCGCATGAAAGAACTCTGTGAGACGGGCACGGCCGGCTTCCGAAGGAAGGCGATGACCACAGGTATGTTCTACCTTGGCATCGCACCGCGAGCGGCATCGCATGGCATAGCTGCCTAAACCACGCAGTTATGGTTTTCAGCGTGTCCGCGCGAACACGCTATTCTGGGTGGGTCGCATACGAATCACGCTGCTAACTCTTGCCTAGCTTCTTACCCAGCTTGCCGGGCTTGCTGGCGTCCGGTGTCCGCGCGGACACCGTTGGTTTTTTGCGTCTGGGCGTTTTACTCTGCATGGTGCCTTTCGGCCTAAGCAGTTCCGGCTTTACAGAACGCAACCCGGTTTCGAGCGGCTTGTTTTCTTCTCGGGCTTTGCGGCACAGCAGGAGCATACCGTTGAGCAAAGTCATGGCTCGCTCCAACTCAGCGGCATCCGGTTGCCGCGACGCTACGTTTATCGTCGTAACGTGAGCGAGCATTTCCTCGACCGACCCAACGAACTCGGTGAATGGATAATCGATGTCGAGTTGAGCGGCGATCGCGGCCCTGTGCTGGCCGTCGACGATCACGAGTTTTCCTCTTTCTTCCGGATTTTTCCAGACGACAAGCGGGGTCTTCACGCCGTTCTTCCGGATGTCGTCTGTCAACTCGGCGACTCTCTCTACCGAGTGCATCCGCCATAAGCCGCAGACATCGTGTACGTCGTGGCGAATCATCATTCGATCTCCGTGGAAGGGTCGCCTAGTTATATCGTGGCGAGTAAGCAAATAGAAACGAAAATGCCCGGCGAATTGCTAGCTCGCCGGGCATCGGGTTTATCATCGCTGCAACTCTACACTCATCGCGTTTCTTGTTGCAAAGCAAGTCGCATTCACCTTCTCCACGAACTTCTCTTTGGCCCACTTATTTTCGATAGTCTGTCTCGCCAAGTTTCGGATTTGGCCCTTCACGCCCGGGCGAATCTTATTCGTGCCCAGTTTGAAGCAGCCGTAAAAACTAGCGATTTCGACACCCTCATTCATGAGATCATTGATATTCATGCACCACCTCGATTTGATAGTCACAACACCCGACCTGCCAACCTACCAGACGATTCCACGTTGCGAGGTCTCGCCATCGGATTCGTCTATCCGCAGCTATCTAGCGACTTTCGGTATCGCGCTACCTCGGCATCCTCTAGATGGTCCCAATCGGGAGACGTTGCACCGACAACCCGCTGCCGTCCAAGATCGACGAGCGGTATCTGCCGGAGGAGTTGCTTCGCAAACGGGATTTGTAGATCCAGTTGCACGACCACGGCACGTTTACATTCCTTGCACACGCTCGGATGATTGAACGTCTCCGCGGTCTGGTACAACTCGGCGAGTTCCATCTCCGTGACGCCGGGGATGGCGACGTTGTCGACGAAAGTCTGACCGTCGATATGCTCGACGAGCAGCGCGAAGATCGTGACCTTCGCAGTTACCGTGCGTGGCGGGAGAGGCTTCGGCCGCTTCGTGGATATCTTCTTCGGCTTGGTGGTGGTGGTGCTCATACGGTCACCGCCTTTCGGGACCGGGCACGTACGACCTGAACCGGCGGGGCCTTCGGGATTCGCAGTTCGACGATCGCGTCTATGGCGATCCGGTTCGTCGCTGATGCGGCCCAGTCCATGCCGCATAGGCTCTCTTGATAGACATCGTAGATGCTGGCGTTTCCGTCGTCATCGTACTCAATCGCGAAGCAGAGTTCTTGCCGCACGAAACTAGGTCGAATTGTCGTCTCTAAGTCTGGAACCGTATCCATTTTGCGTTCTCCGTAAACGACCGCGAGCCCGGCAACTCTTTTTATCAGCGCCCATAGGAACGCCCCGAACGCCTTGATCCCCGCCAATGCGGATCAAATCTAGAACGCTCGGAAAAGCTGCCGGGCTCGCGGCCCGTAATGTTGGATTACGCATCGTCATGTCGCCTATGCTTGGTCGCTCGGTGGTGATAAAGCCACTGATGAACGACGCACGTATCATCATCATCGATCAAATAAAAATCAAGACCGCTTCGCTTGGACCTCGCAACGGGTTCTCATCGATTAGTATCTTCCTAGTTGAATGCCGTGCGTTTTTTCCTCGATAGTTTGGCGCACGGCACCGCAACACCCGACCCATCGGCATGTTTCCCTCAAGTTTTCATGCCGATGGGTTTTTTCGTTAGCCGAGTTCACGCGCCACACGCTCGGCAGTCTTCCAGTCGCGAGCCGCGTACATCTGAGTGATGTCTGCTCTCGAATGACCGAGCACGTTCGACGCGGCTTCGAGCCCGAACTTCTCACGGATCTCGGTAGCGGCCGAATGGCGAAGTCGATTCGGAGCCCATGTCCATCGCTCCCGCCAGAGGTTCGCTTCCTCGCGGCGAGTCTCTTCCGCCTTGAGCAACGCTTCAGGCATCGGTTGCTTCGCTCGCTTGTGGCGTTGATACGCGGCCGAGTATTCCTTCGACGCCGCACGTAGCTCGATGGGCATGCCGAACGCCTGCTCGCACGCTCGCGTGATCGCACGACGATAGGTGTCCTCGCTGTAGCAGAGACCCGGGGCACGCTTAGGCTTGCGTGTACGACGCCTCACAGCGGCATCCGGATTCTTCATCTTGTCGGCATTCTGCTGAGCGACGACTTCCGCCGGCGAGAAGCAGTAGTCGGTAGCGGGGCGATCGAGATACGGAAGCAAGATCGCTTGTGCCTTCGGGCCGAACATGATGCGACGATCGTGGCCGTGATGCTCGGTCTTGTGATGCGAGGGGCGATAGGACCACACGTCGCCCTTACGATCGACGTCGCACGGACGCATGATGCAGAGTTCCGTAGGCCGACAGCCGACGAGCCGTTGCAGCCGGACCATATCGGCCACGACCGGGGGCAGGTGCGGCAGCGTGGACTCGACCACGGCATCGTCGACCGGTACGACGGGCTTCGTTTCGCGAGCCTCGCCCTTGCCCTTCCTGGGACCGGAGACGCATTGGAGAGCTTGGAGCGTGGTCACGGCCACAAGCTGATTGGCTGCCGCCCACTTGAAGATGCGACGCACGTTGCGAATGAGGCTCTGAATGTACGAGCGGGATAGGTCGTCGGCCACCATCCGTTGGATGATCGCTTGGAGAGCGAGCGGCCCGAAGTCCTCAGCCTGAGTGCTGCCGTAAGTCGTGCGGAGATAGCGTAGGGCGATCTTGATCCCGTCGATCCTGCCGCCGTAATAGGGTTCCGCGAAGGCGAGGTACTTGACGAGTAGTTCGCTGAGCAGCAGGGGCGGGAAGCCGCTGTTGGTGCGTGGCATCGACCGGCCGTTCGCCATCCATTCGCCGACGATCCGATCGTACGCGAGGCGGCTGGCCGACTTGGGGCTATTGCTCCACGGGCCGAGGGGTACCTGCCGTCCCTCTAGGCGGACGAACGCTTGGCCCGAGCGTCGATGACGCGAGTATTTCGGGGGCCTACTGACGAGCTTTGGCACTGGCTGAATCTCCGAGATAAGTTCCCAAGCGTGGATGTCCACGTTTGGAGATTACCAGGGAAACTCGCCGTGCGAGGTCCTAAGTCGTTACTAGATAAGAAGTGGGCGATACAGGACTCGAACCTGTGACCCCTAGCTTGTCGAGCTAGTGCTCTAACCAACTGAGCTAATCGCCCTCGCGCGGCCGCCGGGCGGAATTCGAAGCGTGTTGGTTACGCGCTTCTCCGACGGCGACAGACTTCCAAGTGTGCCTTCCGTTTCGGTGATCGTCAAGGGTCGGCAAGCGAATCCGGGCAGCTCGTTGCCTGCTCCGAGTCGCACTGGCGTTAAAGTTTGCCTGAGCGGTACGAGCGACGACCGGGGGCGATGCGGATTTCGGGCGTACTTCCCGTTGCTCACGCTTAAAGAACCGCGTAGCTAAGCACGTCGGCGGCTCGCTTCCGAAGTCCCGTTCGCCCCTAGTTTCGGAATGAAGTTCCGGGCAAGATACGGCGTGCCTCGCTGGAGCGAGGGCGGGGGATTACGGCAATGGAGCGCAAGGGACTATGAGCGAAGTACGAGCCATCGTGTTGGCGGCCGGGCAGGGGACGCGCATGAAGTCGGACTTGCCGAAAGTGCTGGTTCCGGTCGACGGGCGGCCGATGATCGATTACGTCGTCGACATGCTCGCCGCCTGCGGCATCGCGCAAACGATCGTCGTCGTCGGCTATCGATCGGAATTGGTTCGCGAACATTTGGCCGGTCGGCCGGGTCTTGTCTTCGTCGAACAAACCGAGCGCAAGGGGACCGGGCATGCCGTGATGATGTGTCGGGATGCGCTCGCAGGTTTCTCGGGGCAAGTCGTCATCGTTGCCGGCGATTCTCCTTTGATCCGTCCCGAATCCATCTCGGCGTTGCTGGCAGAGCACCAACGAAACGGAACCGCTTGCTTGCTCGGAACCGCTCATAAGGAAGACCCCACCGGCCTGGGGCGCATCGTCCGCGATGCCTCGGGGAAGTTCGTCGGGATCGTCGAAGAAAAGGATGCCACGCCGGAGCAGCGTCGGATCACGGAAGTGAATATGAGTTGCTACGTCTTCACGAGCCAGGCTTTGCTGCGCTCGCTCGAGCGGTTGCGTGCCGACAATGCTCAGAAAGAGTATTATCTCACGGACTGTCCCGGCATTCTGCGCGCGGCGGGAGACGAAGTCGACGCGCTGGCCGTGCTCACCCCTCGCGAAACTCTCAGCATCAATACCACCGACGAACTCGCCATCGTAGAAGCGGCGATGAAGGGGCGAAGCTAACTCCATGGGTTATGTGATGAACGACCTCAAAATCTTCAGCGGGCGTTCCAATCCGTCGCTCACGGCGCGGATTTGCGAATATGTCGGCATTCCTCAGGGGCATCTCGCCCTGACGAGTTTTCCCGACAGTGAGATCTCGTGCAAGCTCGAAGAAAACGTGCGCGGGCGCGATGTCTATCTCGTGCAAAGCACCTGTTCGCCGGTGAACGAGACCTTGATGGAATTGCTCGTCATGATCGACACGTGCAAGCGTGCAAGCGCCGAGCGCGTAACGGCCGTAATTCCGTACTTCGGTTACGCGCGGCAAGATCGCAAGGATGAAGGCCGAGTGCCGATCACGGCGAAGCTCGTCGCGAATCTGATCGAGCGTTCCGGAGCCGATCGCGTGTTGACGATGGATCTGCATGCCGCGCAGATTCAAGGCTTCTTCGATTTGCCGGTCGACCACTTATACGCCGCGCCGGTCTTAAACGATCACTTCAAGGAGATGAACTTCGCGCTCGACGACGTCGTCGTGGTGAGTCCCGACGAGGGGAGCATCAAGCGTGCGCTGGGGCATGCGAAACGGATGGGAGTTCGCTTGGCGATCGTCGATAAGCGCCGCTCGAGCGCGGAGAAGACGAAGCAAGAGAACATCCTCGGCGCGCCGATCGAGGGAAAGATTTGTCTCATGTTCGACGACATGATCAGCACGGCCGGGTCGATTTGCGGCGCCGCGGAGAAGGTGGCGGAAGCAGGTGCGCGAGAAATCTACGTCGCCACGACGCACGGCATTCTCTGCGGCAACGCCATCGCGAACTTGCAGCAAGCTCCGATCAAAAAAGTGATTCTAACCGACACGATTCCGCTGCTTCCGGAACGAAAGCTGCCGAAGATGACGATCCTCAGCGTTGCCCCGCTCTTGGGCGAGGCGATCAAGCGGATTCATCGCAACGAATCGGTGAGCCGGTTGTTTACCTAACGCGCATGCTTCATAATAAGCCGCTCGGGAGCGAGCCATCCGCAGGGCCGGTAGCCAAGCTCATGTGAACCGCCGTCGTCCGTCGAGCGCGGTTCGAAACAACTCTTGGTTTTATCGAAACGGTGATTTTATGTGGAAGCGAATGACGTCTCGTTCGTTGTTGGGATTGGCTGCGTTGTTGGTCGGCGTATCGTCGGCCGGTGCGCATTTCGTCTGGATCGAAACGACTGCCAAAGAAGGCCAATTGCTGGTGCGCAGCGGCTTCGGCGAGTCGGGCGGTTGGGATATCGACCTCGTCGACAAGATCAAGGCCACGAAGTATTGGGCCCGAACCGGGGGCGTTCTCGAACCGCTGGCATTGCCGCTCGACACTACGGAAAAAGAATATCGGGCCAAGATCACGGGCAAGGCTCCGTCGGCCATCATCGGGCAATGCGATTACGGCGTCATTCAATTCGGAAATAGTCCGGCGTCGCTGTTGCGCTACACTGCGAAGAGCCTCGTCGGTGCGCCGGCAGCTTGGCAAGATTCGACTCCTAATAAAGACCTGCGTATCGAACTCATCGCATCGGTCGAAGGGGAAGCCGTGAAGTTGCAGGCGTTGTTTCTCGGTAAGCCGCTCGCCGATGCAAAGATTAAGGCCGATATTCCGGACGGCAAAAGCGTGGAATTCAAGACCGACTCGACCGGAACGGCTCATTGGCCGCTCGTCGGTGGGGGAACGTATCGTTGCTACGTCGGCACGACGACGAAAAAGCCCGGCGAACTCGACGGCAAGAAATACGATGTGCTGAAAGATTACACCTCGCTGACGTTCGAGATCGGCGGAGACAAGGTAGCGACGAAGAAATAAGCCGCCGCTCGCGGTTAGGTTTGCCATTAACCAGCGACATTACGAACAACGGCCGCCGTGGCGATCATCGCGCGGCGGCCGTGTTGTTGAATGAACGGCGTTCATCGAGCGATGCTTATCGTGTCGGCGCCGGGCGTTGCGTGCCACGCCGCAGCGGGTCGTAGGTGCGTAGCGGCGGCCGCTCGTCGGTCAACGTCTTTTCGAGCGTGCGGACTTCCATCAGCCAGCGCTCGCTCCGGCGATGCCGAACCTTAAAGACGCGATCGGCCGCCTCGATGAAGAGTCGGCGTGCGATCGGTGCGATCACGAAGCCCAGGCTCATCGCCATGGCGACGCCGAAATGGACGGCGGTAAGACGCAAGAGTTCCATGGGTCATATTCCTCGGGTTCGAGGCATTTCGACGGCATTTCGACCGGCGTGAGCGGTATCGAGCTGCTTCGCTCCGGCGCCGCTGCGCGCGCGATCGAGCGAGTGTTGGGCGAGCCGTGCGAGCGCGGAGTCGCGCCTGGCGATGTCGCCGTGGCGCTCGAACACGCGCGCCATGAACCGCACGCACGTTTGGCAGTTCATGTCCGCAATCCGCAGCGGCGCGAAGAGCATGTACGACTCTTCCCAATTACCGGAGCGAGCACAGAGCACCGCCAGGCTGATGCGATACAGACGCGAGTCGGGAGCGAGCGAGATGGCGCGCCGCAACAGCGGCACCACGCACTCCAGCGGGTAATCGAGCTTATTCATATAGTACGCCATCGCGTACAACGCTTCGTCTTGCTCGGGCTCGCGCTGCGAAGCATCGCGGCAAACTTCGAGCGCTTGCTGGTATTCGCCGATGAGCCCCAACGCGGCGGTCAGGCCGGGAAGCATGATCGCCGGAAGATCGGAACGCGTGACGAGAAAGTTTAAGATCGTTCTCGCATCGTCTTTCTTGCCGCAGCGTCGATACACGTCGGCCATCGCCAGCTGCGCGGCGGGCGAAAGGGGGACCAGCGTCGAGGCGACTTCGAATGCGCGGCAGGCCGACGAATAGCGGCGTTGCGCGTGCCAGAGCAAGCCCTGCAACTGGATGAAGCGGCCGTCGTCCGGGAAGCGAAGCAAGGCTACGCGCAAAAGCTCTTCGCATTGCGGCAGTTCGCCGTGCTCGTAGTGACGATACATCGCTTCGTGCAGCAGTTGCGAATCGTCTTGTTCCGTCGTCGAAAAATCCATCTTCGTTAACTCCAGAAAACGATGCCGTCTAAGGGTGGGGAGAGAGGCGAGAGGTGACTTCTGCATGCCGAATGCAGGAGGATCATTTCTGCAAGATGAGGCGGTTTTGATTGGTGATCGACATGCGGTAGATCATGCCGCGGTGCTCGATGTGGATGATTCGGGACTCGCCGAACAGGCTCTTGGAGTTGATGATTCGCGCCGCCATGGGAAGCTCGGCGCCGGCATCGGTCGATTCGGAAAATTGCGGCTCGGAAGTGCGGAACTCCGGCTGGTCGGAGTCGGTCATATACATGGTTGTGCCCTGTGCATGCATGAGTGTTGGGGAACGAAATCCTGCCTCTCTGGGCAGAAAACTCAGGCAAGACGTTGGCGAAACCATGAGCAATCCTTGCTCGATGCCCGTTTCTTGATGATAATGAGTCTCAGTAGCGATAAAATACAAAGTTGACCGGCGGTTGTCAAATGTTTTCTAGCTGACCGTCGCATTAAGTGATCGCGGAAAGGCTGCGATCCCGGCGTCGACTTGGTCGGCCTGCTTCATCTTTATAGACCAGATGGAAATGGTCCGAATAAGTAGAGTTTGCCGAGCAGCTTCCACTCAGATCGAGGTCTTTCTTTAGCGAGAATCTGAAGGGCGAATCTCGGTTTTTTCTGTCTCGAAAAGGCTCCAGCAGTCGCCCCTAATTTTCTCGTTCCCCTGGGGTTGCTAATAAGTCGAATTCTTGGAGAATAGACCGACTCGGCGGTCCGCTAGCGGCACCGTCATACCCATCGCAAGACGCGCGACGCGCCGTTTTTACGCTGGAGTAGCGAGTGTTGGAGTCGTGCTGTCGAAACGTAAAGCTTGCGTTTCCCCGGCCGGTATCCGGCGTTTCTAAGATGGGTTTGGGTTTACGTCGGTCATCACGCCACGCGAGTTTCGCTTGGCGATCGCATAATTTCTCGCATTTGAGATCGTTTTTTTCGGGTGTCATCCATGTCGGAAGTGTTCCACGTCAGTCTGCGTGAAGAAACCGGTTCTCGTAACATGCATCGGCTTCGCCGCGCGGGCAAAGTCCCGGCGGTGCTATACGGTCACGGCCAGCCGAGCATGAATCTCGCGCTTGGGTCGGATGAGGTGAAGGCCCTGGTTCGCCACGGTGCCCGCGTCGTCGATCTCGAAGGAGCGGTCGCCGAGAAGGCGTTCGTTCGCGAACTGCAATGGGACACGTTCGGTCGCGAGGTCTTGCACCTCGACCTGACGCGCGTCTCGGCCGATGAGCGCGTGACGGTGGAAGTGCAGATCGAGCTCAAGGGGGATGCCCAGGGGGTGAAAGACGGCGGCGTGCTCGACTTCCAAACGCACAGCGTCGAAATCGAGTGCTTGGTCGTCGCGATTCCGGAGAAGCTCATTCTCCGCGTCGGCGGCCTGAAGCTCGACGCGCACCTCAATGCCGATCAAATCGAATTGCCGACCGGTGCGACGCTCGTGACCGATGCCCATACTTGCATCGTTTCCTGTGCGAAGCCGATCGACATCAGTGAAACGGCTGCCGGCGACGGCGCCGAACCGGAAGTGATCGGTCGTAAGGCCGGTGAAGAAGCTGCCGACGAATAAGAATCGATGAGTAAGAGTCGTGATTCGGGGCGGCGGGATGGCCCGCGAAAGGCATGAAGCTGATCGTCGGCTTGGGAAACCCCGGCAAGAAGTACGAAGGAACGCGTCACAACGTCGGGTTCGACGTTCTGGCGGCTCTGGCCCGGCGCAACGGCGCCGCCGGAGTCAAGTCGGCGTTCCAGGGAGAGACGACGGACATATTGGTGGGTGGAAGTGAGCGGACCATGTTGCTCTGGCCTCACACGTTCATGAACCGGAGTGGTTCGAGCGTCGTAGGGGCTCGCGACTTTTACAAGCTCACGAACGCCGACTTGCTCGTGGTGTGCGACGATCTGAATCTTCCCCTGGGAAAGCTTCGGGTTCGAGCCAAGGGCTCATCAGGTGGTCAGAAGGGGTTGGAAGACACGATTCGGTGCGTCGGGGGAGACGGCTTTGCGAGGTTGCGAGTCGGCATCGGATCGCCCGCCGACCTGCATGCGGAGATGGACGCGGCCGATTTCGTGCTCGGTAAGTTCGCTAAGGCGGAACGAACCGAGATGGAGATCGCCGTGACGCTGGCTGCCGAGGCCGCCGAGGTTTGGGTTCGCGAAGGGATCGCTGCGTGCATGAATCGCTACAACTGAAATTAAAAATCAATCGAAGTGCTGGTAAGAGGTTGTGGAGTGGTGGATGGTTCGGCGTTTAGGCTCGCCGTTTCGTTCTGATTCCGGTCATCTTCTTCCTAAAAAACGTTTTTGAGGAGTTGCGTCTTGGCTAAGCAAGTTTACGAAGCGATGTTTATTTTCGACTCGAATCGCTTCGCCCGCGATCCGAATGGAACTTCCGGTGCCATCGCGGCATTGGTGCAAAAATTCGGTGGCGAGGTTCTCGCCAGCCGTCTGTGGGAAGAACGCCGACTGGCCTATCCGATCAACGGCCAACGGAAGGGAACCTATTGGTTGACCTACTTCCGTCTCGATAGCCGAGAACTCACCAACTTCAATCGCGAAGGCCAGCTCAACGAGTCGATTCTTCGTTCGCTGGTCTTGAAGGTCGATGCGCGCATCGTCGACGCGCTCGTCAGCCATGCGTTGCAGTCGCCGCAAGAAGCCGCCGCGAAGGCCCGTCGCCCGGAACCGGTCGCTGCGGCCTCCGGTATCGATGTTTCCATTCCGGAAGAAGCGATCGGTTTGAACGACTAGGTGCCTTAAGCGATTAGGCGCAGTGTGCTTGTCTCCCGTTCCTGTGTTTGCGTTTCGTCGGAGCCGGTTCTCTAGAACTTAGAACAGCATGGCGAGTTTCAACAAAGTCATCTTGATGGGCAATCTGACCCGCGATCCCGAGGTGCGTTATACGCCCGGGGGTACGGCGGTGTCGGAGATCGGCCTCGCGGTGAACGATCGTCGCAAAGATGCCAAGGGAGATTGGGTCGACGAAGTCACGTTCGTCGACATCACTCTCTGGGGACGCCAAGCCGAAATCGCCGGTGAATACCTCAACAAGGGCTCGCAGATTTTGGTCGAAGGTCGGCTCAAGCTCGACTCTTGGGAAAAAGATGGTCAGAAGCGGTCGAAGCTGCGCGTGGTCGGAGAGAACATGCGCATGCTCGGCGGCAAGGGCGGGGGCGGAAAAGGGGGCAGCGGACCAGGGCCTGACGAAAGCGAATTCGGCGGCGACGAAGGTCCCCCGCCGAGCGCGAGTTCCGGCTCGAGTTCCTCGCGGCCTCCTGCCGGTCGCGGCAATGCCGGCGGCGGCAATGCCGGTGGCGGACAGCGTCGCCCACCGGTAGACGATGGCGACATTCCATTCTAAGTAGGGCCTGTTCTAAGTCATGCTCGGTTGAATGAATTTCGATCGGCCTGAATTGAGCTAGAACCGATAATCAGTTTGCAGATCTCACGAACTTATTTTTGTAATCGCCGCGAGCTTCCGTCTTGCGGCCCGTTGAAGACGAGGATTTCGTTATGCCAGGTTTGAATAACAAGCGTTTGCCCCGTGCCGCCAACGGCGGCGTCGAACTCATGCTCATCCAAGATGTCGATCATCTCGGCAAGCAAGGGGACGTCGTCAGCGTCAAGCGCGGCTATGCGGCCAACTATCTCTTGCCGCAAGCCTTGGCGACCATCGCCACCGAGCATCACAAGCGGATGGTTGAGAAGCATCGCGCTCGCCTGCAAGAGATTCAAAAGGCCCGCATGGCCGGCCTGCGAAACATGGCCGAAGAATTGGCCAAGCAGAGCGTCACGATCGAAGCCAACGCCAACGACGAAGGCCATCTCTACGGCTCGGTCGGCCCGACGGAAATCGTCAACGCACTCAAGAAGGCCGACTACACGATCACGGCCGATCAGGTTCGCCTCAAGGGCCCGCTCAAGGAACTCGGCCTCTACACGGTCAAGATCCATCTCGGCCACGAGATCGAAAGCGATCTCAAAGTGTGGGTCGTTCCGGCCGTGGCCGACGAACACGCCCATGCCGACAAGCCGGCTGCGGAAAAGAAGTAGTTGGGCTCCCTTCGGGATTCGCAGTTCGACCTAACAGTCGCGTGCAGCTTCCGCTCCGTTATAATCAGGCGGCGTCTACCGAGAACGAATCGGTAGACGCCGTTTTTCATGCGCTCTCCTGCGCTGCGCCGAAGCGTCACACGGAAGGTTTCAGGTTCATTCATGGCGACGCAAGATCGAGATCGTTTTCCGGCCCGTCGCGATAGCGCACCGCAGCGCCCTGCCGCCGAGTTGCTGGAGCGCGCTCCGCCGCATAGCTTGGAAGCGGAAAAAGGGGTACTCGGCAGCCTGTTGCTCGATCCGCGCATGTGCGACGAGGTCGCGATGGTCTTGCGAACCGAGGAGTTTTATTCTCCCGGGCATCGCAAGCTCTACGAAATCATGATGGAGATGCACAATGCGGGGAAGCAGATCGACATCACGCTCTTGCTCGATCGGCTGAAGTCGCAAGGCGATCTCGAAGTTCTCGGCGGCATGTCGTTTCTGATGGACATCGCCGAAAGCGTGCCGACGGCGGCCAATGCCGTTTGGTACGGTGAAATCGTCCGCGATAAGGCGATCGTCCGCGAGTTGATTCACGCCTCGACCGAGATCCTGCGCGACGCCTACGATCAATCGATGGATCCCCGCGAGTTGCTCGCGCAGGCCGAAGCCAAGGTGTTCGGCATCTTGGAAGAGAAGGCGACCGGCGACGTGAAGGGGATGGCCGACATTCTGCATGAAACGATGCTCCGGATCGACGACCGGATCAGTCGCGGCGGCGGCATCGGCGGCATCTCGACCGGCCTGACCGATCTCGATAATCAAACCGGCGGCCTACACGACTCGGAGCTCATCATTCTCGCGGCTCGTCCCAGTATGGGCAAAACGGCGCTCGCGGCGAACATCGCCGAAAACATCGCGATGGGCGAGAGCAAGCAGCCGGTGTTGTTCGTCAGCTTGGAAATGTCGCGGCTCGAGTTGGCCGAGCGTATGCTCTGCTCGCGCGGCCGCATCAACGGTCACAATCTCCGCAATGGCATGCTTTCGTCCGGCGATCGGAAGAAGCTGATCGAAGCTTCGAGCGATCTCAGCCAAGCGCCGATCTTCATCGACGACTCCCCGAGCCGGACGATGACCGAAATCGCCGCGACGGCCCGTCGCTTGAAGCGTCGCGATGGGTTGCGATTGATCGTGATCGATTATTTGCAGCTGATCGAGCCGGATAGCTCGAAAGATCCGCGACAAGAACAAGTCTCGAAGATCGCCCGCCGCCTCAAGGGAATGGCGCGCGAGTTGAAAGTCCCGGTCCTCTGCCTCAGTCAGTTAAACCGGCAGGCGGAAGCCTCGAAAGACAACCGCCCCAAGCTCAGCCACTTACGGGAGTCGGGTGCCATCGAGCAAGACGCCGACGTCGTGATGTTCGTGCATCGCGAAGAGTACTACGTGTCGAACGAAGACGAGAAAGCCAAAGTCGCAGGCAAGGCCGATCTAATCGTCGCCAAACAACGCAACGGCCCGATCGGCGACGTGAAGGTGAAATGGGAAGGGCAGTACACGAAGTTCGTCAACTTGGCGAAAGAAGAATACTCGTTCGACTAAGGCAGTGGTCGGTGGTCAGTGGCCGGTGGTCAGTCGACCGAACCGCTGCGAAGCGTCGCCGCAGATCGTGGATCGCTTGCGATTTCGCGGACGCCTCGTCGCAACTTACACCAGCGACGCGCCGCCTCGCAACTCCGCCTCGTCCGGCAAGTATCCATACGCCGTAGCTTCGTTTTTGTTGGCGTTCAAACGGCGCAAGCAGTATTCATAGCCGGACGCTTCGAGCACTTGCTTGACGTCTTCGAGTTCCGCGTCGTCATCGCGCCCGCGGAACTTCACCGTGACGCAAAAGAAGCGACAACGGCGTTTGCCCAGCCAGTCGGCGAGCAACTCGCGGATCCGATCGGGAAACGCGATGATATCGCTCAGCAGCCAATCGACGGGCACCGGCGGTGCATAGCGAAACGCATCGGCCTGGAGAAATTCCAACCGCGCGTGGCGCATCAAGTCGTCGCGGAGCGGACTTCGATCGATCGCCGTCACGCGGGCCCCTCGCTGGAGCGCCGTATAAGCCCAACTCCCCGGCGCGCTCCCCAGGTCGACGCAGGTCTCGCCCGTCGCGATCGGCCGCCCGAGGCGAATCTCCGCTTCGACCAACTTGGCGAAAGCCCGCGATGGGGCCTCCTTATCGACCGCCGGCTCGATCTCCCCCCCGATGAAGCGCGAGATGCAACGTCGCAGAGTTTGCCGAGTCGGGGCATCGACGATGGAGACGAATCCTTCCGTCGGCGACGTCAAAAGGATTTGCACGAGTGCTTCATTGTCGAGCCACGTCGCTTCCGCCTCGGCATTCATGCGCTTCGCCAAACGTCGGCGAACTTGCTTGAGTTTTTCCAACAACCGTTCGTGAATCAATTGCCCACGCCGGAATCCCGTCGAGCCGTCGGCAAACGGCGTGGCGAAGATGTGTAAGCGCCATGGAACATCGAGTGTGTCGAGCTTCGCGGAGATGCGCTCGCACGCAATGTCGGCCCATTTCCCGATCGATTCGGCTGAGACGGGTTCCGCATCGGGTAGGCATTGGCGCGCGAAGGCGATCGTCGGTGCGAACGAAAGCTCGTTGTTGAGCACCAACTCGACGCGTCCGCCGCCCCTATCGATTTGCGCAGCGTCTCCGAACGTCCGTCTTAGTTCGTCGGCGAGTGCCGATTCCCAATCCGGTTCGCAGGTAAAAACGTGCCGCGTCAACGCAGATCGACTTTCCGAAGCGCTCGTAGAGGCCGCGACCGCGTCGCGCCTGATTAGGTTTCGTCGTCCTGGCGAATGTCGACCTTCAACGCACCGAGCAATTGCATAATTTGCTTTTCCTTGTGTTTGATGAAGGGAACGTTGTCGAGAATGATGGCCCGTTCGTTGGCCGGTTGCAAGATGAGACGACCGGAGTGCAGCAACATATACTCGAAGAGATCGTTGATCTCTTTGTCGATCCGCAGGTTCGGCGCGGCGCGGCGTTCGAGATTGCTCAAGAAGCCGTGGTGGTGCAAGATCTCGTTCGGCCGAACTTCCCAATAGTCGAAGCTGAACGTGAGAAACGCCATCGCAAAGATGCTGCCGACGATCGCCGTGAACGACCAGTAGAATGTTGCATTCGCGAGCGGCCGGAATCGGGCCAGCAACTGCGTAATGGCCGGCAGCAACTCCGGCTTCAGCGTGAACAGCAATACGAGCCCGAGTATCACGGCGGCGATGCAAAAGAACATCGTGAGCGAAGTCGTTCGGGGAAAGTCGAACGCCAGCACGACCAGATTCACCGCCAGCACGGCGAGAAAAACCGTGTTCAACAACACGACGATCTGATGATCTTTGTTCAGGGCGTGGTCTGAAAAGCTGAGATACAGCGCCGTGATGAACCCGAAGATCAGGCTGGGGTACAAGAAGATGATCTTCGGATAGGAAACCAAGATCACGCTCTCGACTTCGTCGTTCGGTTTCTTAAGGGGAGGAGTCGGCGAAGGCTGCGACATAGGGTTCTCTCGGCCGGCGGAAGTTTCTCGGGTCGAACGAATCGCTCGCGCGATGGAGTGCGAGCGCGTTACTCAAACTACTCAAACTCAAAGCGTCATTCGTCGGCGGTGCCGAATTATTTCCGACATTATCACGGTTGGCGCTCGGAATGTCACGGGTTTGTCCGTCATTCAGGGGATCGGGCGGCGAATAGACTCGGTGCGCGGCGTGTGTTAGGCTATTTTTCCTGTTTGACCGCTACGCATTCTCATGCCCCTCTGGAGCCTACCGATTATGAAGAAGATCCTCTCGCTTGCGTTGGGTTTGATGTTGGCGAATCTCGCCATCGGAGCCGAAGCCGCTGACTTGAAGGCCGGCGATCCGGCTCCCGACTTCTCGCTCGTCGGCAGCGACGGCAAGACCTACAACCTCGCCGATTTCAAAGATAAGTCGGCCGTCGTCGTAGCTTGGTATCCGAAAGCATTCACCGGTGGTTGCACCGCCGAGTGCAAGAACATGAAGGCCGAAGGAGCTAAGATCCGCAACTTCAACGTCGCCTACTTCACCGCGAGCGTCGACGACGTGAAGAAGAATACCGATTTTGCGAATTCGCTCGATCTCGACTACCCGATCTTGAGCGATCCCTCGAAGAAGACCGCCACCGACTACGGAATTCTCAACGACAAGGGTTTCTCGAACCGCGTGACGTTCTACATCGGTGCCGACGGCAAGCTCCTCTACATCGACAAGGGTGTGAAGACGGGTTCCCACGGTGCCGACATCGCCGCCAAGCTTGCCGAACTCGGCGTGCCGAAGAAGTAAGCCCGACGTCGAATTGCGCGACATCGGTTGTTTAATAAATCGTTTAACGGGCGTCGACTTTAAGTAGTCGACGCCCGTTATTCTTGCGCAGACCTATCGTCTTGCGCGAGCAGTGCGTCGAACTCTTCTTCGGTCAGCACTCGTACTCCGAGCTTCTGCGCCTTTTCGAGCTTGCTCCCCGCCTCAGCTCCGGCGACGAGATAATCGGTCTTCTTCGACACGCTCGACGATGCCTTGCCGCCGTGCGACGTGATCAGCCCTTCGATCTCGTCGCGTTTGTATTTCGTGAGCGTGCCGGTGACGACGAGCGTCTTCCCGGCGAGCTTTCCCTCGGTGTTGGCGGCTACGCGCTTCTCGGCCGTCATGTCGACGCCGGCCTCGCGCAAGTCGGCGATGAGCTTCGTCCCTTCTTCGCGATGCAGGAAATCGAACACGCTAGCCGCGACCGTCGGGCCGACTTCGTTGATCTCCTCAAGTTGCTCGGCGGTCGCCTTCGCCATCGCTTCGATCGACCCGAAGTGCTCGGCCAAAATCACTGCCGTGCGCGCGCCGACGTGCCGAATCGCGATCGCGTTCAGCAATCGCGCCAAGCCCCGCTTCTTGCTCGCTTCGATTTGCGACAATAACGAACTCGCGCTCTTCTCTTTGAAGCCGTCGCCGATCAACTTCTCGGGCGTCAGCCGATAGAGGTCGCCGTACGATCGAACGATGCCGGCGTTCACGAGCTTATCGACGAGCTTATCTCCAAGCCCTTCGATGTCCATCGCGTTGCGACCCGCGAAATGGCGTAGTCGTTCTTTGATTTGGGCAGGACACGCGAAGTTCGGGCAGCGGATATATACACCCCCTTCGTCTTTCACGACCGGCGTGCCACACTCCGGGCAGACTTCCGGAAACGGAAACGCCGGCAGTTCCGTCTCGCGAAGATGCTTCTCGACTCGCACGATATGCGGGATCACTTTGCCGGCTTTTTCGACGACGACGAAATCGCCGATCCGAATATCTTTGCGTTCGATTTCTTCGGCGTTATGCAAGCTTGCCCGGCTCACGGTCGTGCCGGCGAGCTCGACCGGAGCTAGGTCGGCAACCGGGGTGATCGTGCCGGTCTTCCCGACTTGCACACGGATCCCGTTGAGCTTCGTCACCGCTTCGTACTTCTCGAACTTATACGCCACGGCCCAGCGAGGGCTTTTGCTCGTCGCACCCAGGCGACGACGCTGCTCGAAGTCGTTCACCTTGAGCACGAGCCCATCGATCTCGAATTCCAACGTGTGCAATTGCTCGATCGTCTCTTCGCAGTATGCGATGGCTTCATCGAACGTGGGGCAAAGGCGAACTAGCGGGGTCGCCGGGAGTCCATACTTTTCGATTTCGGCGAGAAATTCCATGTGCGTCGTTGCGCGGAGCCCGACGACTTCGCCGATGCCGTGGCAAAAGAATCGCAAGTGACGCTCGGCCGCGATTTTCGGATCGAGTAGCCGCACGGCGCCCGACGCCACGTTGCGCGAGTTCTTAAACGGTTCTTCGCCGCGGCTCGCTTGCACTTCGTTCAGCCGCACGAGATCGGCGTTGGTCATGTAGACCTCGCCGCGCACTTCGAGCACTTCGGGAATGTTCTTACCGCGCAGCCGTTGCGAGCATCCCTGGATCGCCGGCACGTTGTGCGTGATGTCGTCGCCGACACGCCCATTGCCGCGCGTCGCAGCATAAGCCAGCTTGCCGTTATCGTAGCGCAGCGAAATCGCCACGCCGTCGATCTTCAACTCGACGACCCATTCGATCTTCTCGTCGGGCAGGTGCTTCGCGGTGCGCAAGGCATAAGCGCGCAGCTCTTCCAGACTATAGGTGTTGTCGATCGACATCATCGTCACGCGATGTTCGACCGGCATGAGCTCCGATACCGGCGCATCGCCGAGTCGTTGCGTCGGGCTATCGGTCGTCGCGAGTTCCGGATGCGCGGCTTCGAGTTCCTTCAAGCGCTCGAGCAGCCGATCGTATTCCAGATCGGAGACCGTCGGCGCGGCGTCGACGTAGTAGCGCCGATCATGCTCGCGAATCTCTTGGCGAAGCTGCTCGATTTCCGCAGCGGGCGATTTCGTCATGTCGCAGCGGGCCGCGCGCATTCGGCGGCCATCGTCACGGGTAGATTGCGGTGGCTATTCGGGACGAAGCAGAGAAACTTCAGGGTCGAGGAGCCGTTGTTCTTGAATTGATGCACCTCGTCCGGCGCGACGAACACGACCGTGCCCGGCCGGAGCGGTTGCGCTACATCCCCTTCGTAGATCTCGCCTTGGCCTTCCAGCACGAACACTTCATGTTCATACGGATGGCTGTGCTTCGGCGTGTAGCCGCCGGGGGCGACCTCGAACTGCCGCATCGCAAAATTCGGCGCGCCGTCCTGCTCGTCGACGAGCCACCGGACGCGGCAATCGTGCGAGCCGGGCATCGTCACTTCGACCGATTTGACGGCTTCGTACGGCGTAACTTTCATGATTGCTTCTCCGTGGTCGTGGCTTTGAGGCGAGCGTCGGCGGCCACGGCGCGGCGTGTCCAATAACCGTCGGTCGCCATCGCCGCAAAGGAAAATAGAGCGAGAAACGCCAACTCACCGAGCAGGAGTTTCTCGCCGTCTCGTTCGAGAAACGACATCAGCGGGTGCGGTGGCTCGACAACGGTTCTCGCCGAGGTTACCTGTCGATCCGGCCTGAGCGAGCGCATCGCGAGCACGCCGTAGGCGCACGCCGAAATGCAAAACGCCGTGCCGGCGATCACAAGCAAAAGGTAAAACGGATTGAACGGTTTTTTCGCAGCCATACTCATCGAATTATACAAAGCTCGTTCGGAGCCGACGAGTGTCTCGCCGCGGCACGATTCCTTCGCCGGGCCTGACGAACTTGTGCGATCCCGCGGCCCTGGTTTCACTCCCTAGTCGGGCTTATACTGAGGGATTACGATCGCGCGGATTTCGTCGATAGGGAGTTCTCTCGCTTGAGCCGGATGATTCAACTCCGCAAAGTCGAAGTGCACAACCTTAAGGGGATCGATCTCGATCTCCCGCGCGGAAAGCTCATCGTATTTTGCGGCTTGAGCGGCAGCGGCAAGAGCAGTCTCGCCTTCGACACGCTCTACGCCGAAGGACAGCGACGCTACATCGAAAGCTTTTCGGCCTACACGCGGCAATTTCTCGAACGCTTGGAAAAACCGCAAGCGGAACGGATCGAAGGTCTCCCCCCTTCGATCGCCGTGGCGGCGAAGAACTCGAGCCGATCGACTCGCTCGACCGTCGGCACGGTGACGGAAGCGAACGATTATTTGCGACTCTTGTTCGCGCGGATCGGCCGGCTCTTTTGTCACGGTTGCGGGCGGGAAGTCTTACGCGATAGTCCGCAAAGCGTGGCCGATGCCTTAGCGAAGCTTCCGGTCGGTCGGCGGTTCATGATCGCCGTGCCGCACGCACTCGAGGCCGACGAACAATTGCCGGAGCGGCTGGCGGCGATGCGCGAAGACGGTTTCGCGCGGCTTCTCTTGCGCGGGCGCATGGTCAACCTGAGCCAAGACTTTCAGCCGACCGCCGAGGATCTCTCGGAAAACTCGTTCGACGTCGTGATCGATCGTTTACGCACCGGCGAAGCGACCACGCAGCGCGTTCGCGACTCGCTCGAAACGGCCTTCGCCGCCGGCGATGGAAGATGCGTGCTCTACGTGGAGGAATCGCTCGCTACCGGCGCCGTGGACGACGCTGCTCCGCACATCGATGCTGCTACCGCTTTGGGTGGGCACTCTACTTTGGTCGACGGTGCCGCTTGGCGGCGAATCGGTTATGTGAATCGCTTAGCTTGCGAAGAATGCGGCATCACGTATCCCGAGCCTGAGCCGCGGCTGTTTAGTTTTAATAGCCCGCTTGGTGCTTGTCCGGAGTGCGAAGGGTTCGGCAACGTCATCGATATCGACATGGATCTCGTCGTTCCGGACGGGCAGAAGAGTTTGCGCGAAGGAGCCGTCGCGCCGTGGAATTCGCCGGCCTATGAGCATGAATTGAAAGAGCTTCTCGCGCTCGCGAAAGATTATCATCTGCCGGTCGACGTGCCGTTCAAGAAGCTCACGCCGGAGCAAATGCGGATCATCGTCGAAGGGGTGCCCGAGCGCAAGTTCGGCGGCTTGAAGGGGTTCTTCGCCTGGCTGGAGAAAAAGAAGTATAAGATGCACATTCGCGTCTTTCTCAGCCGCTGGCGAAGTTACCGCGAGTGCCCGAGTTGCCGCGGAGCAAGGCTTCGGCCCGACGCGCTGGCCTGGCGCATCGGCGGCGCGAACATCGCCGAGATTCTCGCGCGCAAGACCTCGGTCGCGGCGGCGTTTCTGCGCGAGTTGAAGCTGAGCGACTACGATGCGGCCGTCGGGCGAACCATGCTCGAGCAAGTGCAAACCCGTCTCGGTTATTTAGAGCAGGTCGGTCTCGGCTATCTCACGCTCGATCGCACGATTCGCACCTTGAGCGGCGGCGAAATGCAACGGGTCACGCTCACGTCGACGCTCGGCTCGGGCCTCGTCAACATGCTCTACGTGCTCGACGAACCTTCGGCCGGCCTCCACCCGCAAGACACCGATCGCTTAGTCGAAGCGGTGAAGCGCTTGCGCGATCGGGGCAACTCGGTCGTCGTCGTCGAACACGAAGAGGGGATGATTCGAGCGGCCGATCAGGTTGTCGAGATCGGCCCCGGCGCCGGTCGCAACGGCGGCAAAGTCGTGTTTCAAGGGACGCCCGATGTGATGCAGGCGACGGTCGGCAATATGACCGGCGACTTCTTGGCCGGTCGGCGCGGCGCTTCCGTTCCTGCGCTGCGGCGTAAGCCCGAGCATGGCTGGGTTCGGCTCACGAACGCACACGGCAACAATCTGAAGAACCTCACGGTCGAGTTTCCGCTCGGCGTGTTGTGTGTCGTGACCGGCGTGAGCGGTTCGGGCAAAAGCACGCTCGTGCAAGACACGCTCTACCCTGCTCTTTGCCGACGCATGCATATCGAAGCGGATCGGCCCGCTCCGTTCGACGACGTCTTAGGCGATGGTCAACTCGATGACGTCGTGTTGGTCGATCAAAGCCCGATCGGTCGTTCGCCTCGCTCGAATCCCGTCACTTATGTGAAGGCATTCGACGAGATTAGGGCCGTCTTCGCCGACACGCCCGAAGCGAAGACGCGCAACTACACGGCCGGCTATTTCAGCTTCAACGTGAGCGGCGGGCGTTGCGAAAGGTGTGAGGGAGACGGCTATCTCGAAGTCGACATGCAGTTCCTTGCCGACGTATTCATGAAGTGCCCGGAGTGCCGAGGAAAGCGTTACCGCAAAGAGATTCTCGACGTCACGTTTCGAAATGCGTCGATCGCCGATGTGCTGGAGATGACGATTCGCGAGGCGTTCACGTTCTTCCGCGGCAGCGCGAAGGTGCAAGCTCGGCTCAAGAAATTGATGGATGTCGGTCTCGACTATTTGCAGCTCGGCCAGCCTGCCAACACGCTCAGCGGCGGTGAGTCGCAGCGGTTGAAGCTCGCCGGCTACATGGCCGCGGCGCGCAAAGGGCGAGCGCTGTTTATTCTCGACGAGCCGACCTCGGGTCTGCACTTCGCCGACGTCGTGCAGTTGATGGATTGCTTCGACGCGCTCTTGGCTGTCGGCCACTCGTTGATCGTCGTCGAGCACAACATGACGATCATCAAAGGGGCCGATTACATTATCGACCTCGGGCCCGGCGCGTCCGATGAAGGGGGCCGAATCGTGGCGAAGGGCTCGCCCGAGCATGTGGCGCGGGTGCCGGAATCGGCGACGGGGCGAGTGCTCGCGAAGATTTTGGCGAAGGAAGCGAAGGCGGCGGCCGAGCGAGAAAAATCGGCGTAGCAACGAGTGAGATCGCCGTTTCCGGTCGGCAAATGGACCGTCGGCAAGAAAGTAGTGACAACGATGCAGTTCGAGTGGACGGTCTTCTTCGGCGATGCGGGGGATGCGGAAGCGCGCGTGTATGTGCTTGCCGCGCCGATCGTTGCCGGCGATCCTTCGACCGTGGATCAAGCCGAGTTGCTTGCGGGTTTGAAGATCACCGGCCGAGTCGAAGGCCCGAAATGCCGCTACTCGCACACGCTTCCGGCGCGAATTCCGGTGCAATTCCGCGGCATGAAAACAACCGACGGCAAGTCGCTGCTCGTCGGCGAGGCGATCGTGCCCGACCCGAATATGTGGACGCCGGAGTTGCCGTTTCTTTATCGCGCGACGGTTGAAGTGCGTCGCGGCGCGGAAGTGATCGCCTCGTATGAGCAAGACTTCGGCATCCGCCCGCTCGGCGTCATCGGCAGACGGCTCGTCTATTGCGGAAAGACTTGGGTGCCGCGGGTGGTCAATCGCGATATCGTGAAGCCGGTGGTGCCGCTTGAAGAGTGGCGCGACGCGGCGACGGCAATGAGCGTCGTCGAGCCCGACGACGCTTTGTGTCGCGAGGCGAGCGAAATCGGTGTCGTGCTTATCGCCGGAGTGCGGCAAGGCCCCGGTCGCGATGCTTTAGCGACGGTTCGCCGATTGAGCCGGTATCCGGCAGTCGTTATCGCGCTGATCGAATCGGTGCTGCCGCTACCGCCCGAGTTTCGCTTGGCGGCGCGCAATACGCTGTTGGCAAGTTGGCAACCGAGCCCCCCTCCGGCCGAAGAGGCCGATGCGACCGATGTGTTTCTCGCAACGAAGTATTCGTTCGTGCGCATCGGCGATCTCGATACCGTCTGGGATTCCCTACGGCCGGTCTTCGCGTTCTCGCCGCTGCAGAATGCGCACTCGCTCGAAGAAGCCCGGGCTCGCTGCGACGAGTTGCAAGCCGATCTCGCCGGCAAGTGCCATCCGGCCGGGTACTTGGTATGAGCGAAGAACTTGATCCCGCATTCGCGCGCTACGCCCGCCAGATTCGCTACGCCCCGCTCGGCGAAGAGGCTCAGCAGCGGTTGCGCTCGAGTCGCGCGCTGGTCTGCGGCGTCGGAGCGCTCGGTTCGGTCATCGCCGATACGCTGGCCCGAGCCGGCGTCGGCAAGCTGCGGATCGTCGATCGAGACTTCGTTGAACTCAATAACTTGCAGCGGCAAATGTTGTTCGACGAGCGCGACGTCGCGGCGCATATACCGAAGGCGATCGCTGCGGCCGAAAAACTACGCGCTATCAATTCCGAGGTCGATATCGAGCCGATCGTTGCCGATATCGATCCGTCGAATATCTTGCAACTCTGCGAAGGGGTCGATGTCATTCTCGACGGCACCGACAACTTCGAGACCCGATTCTTGATGAACGATGCCGCGCTCAAGCTCGGCATCCCGTGGATCTACGGGGGCGCGATCGGTGCCGAAGGACGCACGATGACGATCTTGCCCGGCGAGACGCCGTGCCTTCGTTGCGTGATGGCCGAGCCGCCCCCTCCCGGCACATCGCCGACGTGTGATACGGCCGGCATCGTCGGGCCGATCATTCACGTCGTCGGGGCGATTCAAGCGATGGAAGCGCTCAAGATTCTCTCCGGCCGACGGGAAGCAGTGCAACGTGGGCTGCTGGTGATCGATCTCTGGAACAACACCACGCGCTCGATCGGGCTCGCGGCGTTCGCCGCAGCGGTCGATTGCGGCGGCTGCAAACGGCGCGACTTCCCTTGGCTCGACGCCGAGCAAGGAACGCGCTCGGCCGTGCTGTGCGGTCGCAATGCCGTGCAGATCGGCAGCGCGCGGCAACAACCGGTCGCGCTCGAAGCGCTCGGCGAAAAACTGGCGACGGTCGGCAAGGTCGTGCGGAATCCGTTTCTGCTCCGGGCCGTGATCGACGGCTATGTGCTGACGGTGTTTCCCGACGGTCGGGCCATCATCGGCGGCACCGACGACATCACCGAAGCGCGGTCCGTTTACGCAAGATACATCGGTGCTTAACGCCCACGACGAAAGCCACGGGGCCGAGTATGCGAGGCCGCCTGAAGCAGTCAACCGAATCTTCGGAAAAGCTCTAGCTAGCAATGTTCGGCGGCAATAACATAAGAAACTTAAGAAATTCATCCCGCTGACGAAACCGGCCGCGGAAACATCGCATTTCCCGGCTGGCAACTCTTCCTCTCGCCCTCGTTACGAGTGTTTTCATGACGCACGCTTCGACGTTCCGTCGCCTTCTGCTTGCCGCATGCGCGGCCATGACTATCGGTTGCAATAGGTCGAGCGACGACAAAGTGCGCGTCGCTTTCGTGACGAACAACCCACATGAGTTTTGGACGTATGCGGAACGAGGCTGCGAAAAAGGTGCGAAGGATTTCGGCGTCGAGGTTTTGTTTCGTCGTCCGCCGCAAGGGAGCCCGGCCGAGCAGCAAGAGATCGTCGAGAAGTTGGTGCTGATGGGAGTGAAGGGGATTGCGGTGAGTCCTTGCGATGCGAAAAATCAGACCGTGTTCTATGACAAGATCGCCGAGCAAATTCCGCTCGTAACGCAAGACAGCGATCTTCCGGTCGGTAGCAAGCGCGTCTGCTATCTCGGCACCGATAATTACGGCGCAGGCAAAGCCGCCGGAAAAATGATCAAGGAAACGATGCCCGATGGCGGCAAGGTCGTGGTCTTGGTCGGCAGCCTCGACGCGCAGAATGCGCAAGAGCGCCGGCAGGGAGTGCTCGATGAATTGGCGGACGCGAAAGATGCGCAAGGCCCGACGCTCGGCAAATACGAATTGGTGAATACCTACACCGACGACGGCAAGCAAGACGTCTGCAAAACGAAGGTCGACAACGTCCTCGTCAGCTACCTGAGCGATTCGAAAAACGATCCGGCACGGCTCTGCTTCGTCGGCCTGTGGGCCTACAATCCGCCGGCGGCGCTCGAAGCGGCCAAGTCGGCCGGGGTTGCCGGTAAGGTGAAGATCGTCGGCTTCGACGAGCATGAGCAGACACTTGCGGGCATTCAGTCCGGCGCAGTCCACGGCACCGTGGTGCAATCGCCGTTTGAGTTCGGCTACGAAGCAGCGCGTATTCTCGCCGGGCTCGCGAAGGGGGATAAGTCCGTGCTCCCGTCGGGCGGCGTTAAGTTCATTCCGCATCAAGTCGTGAAACAGCCGGACGTCGCGGCGTTTCAAGCCAAGCTGAAGCAACTGCTCGGGAAGTAGAGCGAGCGCGGCGCAGCGCGGAGTGTCGAACTTGCTGGAAGCCAAGGCCATCGGTAAGCGTTTTCCCGGCGTGCATGCCCTCGACGGCGTGAGCCTCGCGGTTGCGCCGGGAGAGATCGTTTGCGTCGTCGGGGAAAACGGCGCCGGCAAATCGACGTTGATGAAAATCTTCGCCGGCGTGCAGATGCCCGACGAAGGAACACTCGCGCTGGATGGCCGCGAGGTCGAGTTGCGCTCGGTCGATGAAGCGCAGCGAGCCGGGATTGCGCTGATTCATCAAGAGCTGAATCTCGCGGAGACGCTCGACATCGCGAGCAATATCTTCCTCGGCCGCGAGCCTCGTTTCGGCGGCCCGTTGGGGTTGATCGGCTCGCGCATTTATCGCGACGCCGAAACGTATATGCGCCGGCTCGGGCTCGAATGCTCTTTGCGAACTCGCACCTCGGATCTTTCGCTCGGGCAGCGGCAACTCGTCGAAATCGCACGGGCCCTGAGTCTGAAATCGCGCTACATCATCTTCGACGAACCGACCTCGAGCTTGACGGAGCGCGAATCGGCGCGGCTCTTCGAGATTGTCCGATCGCTCAAGAGTGAAGGGGTCGGAGTGCTCTACATCTCGCATCGGTTGAAGGAAGTGCAAGAGCTGGCCGACCGGGTTGTCGTGCTGCGCGATGGCCGCAACGCCGGAGAACTGCGCCGAGGCGAAGTCACGCATCAAGCGCTGGTCGAACGGATGGTCGGCCGCGAATTGAAGCAATTCTTTCATCGCTCGCAACATGCCGGCGGTAAGGGGAGCGAGCCGCTGGTCGAAGTGCGAAACATGCGTTGGCGAGCGGAACAGGAGCAAGGAATCTCGTTCGACATTCGGCCGGGTGAGATCCTCGGCCTAGCCGGCCTGATGGGGGCGGGACGAACGGAACTGGCTGAAACTCTGTTCGGTTTGCGTCGGCGCGTCGGCGGCGAGCTTAAAATCGGCGGCAAACCGATCGAAGCGCAGTCGCCGCAGGAGGCGATCGCCGCGGGAGTGTTTTTGGTGCCGGAAGATCGACGCCTGCAAGGGCTCGTGATCGATTTTCCGATTCGTGAGAACATCGGTTTACCTTCCCTCGCTCGATTGAGCCGGGTGGGGTTCGTCGATCGCAAGGCGGAGCGAACCCTGGCGGAGTCGATGCGCGAGAAGCTGGCGATCAGGACTTCGAGCGTCGATAAAGCGGTCGGGCTATTAAGCGGCGGCAATCAACAGAAAGTCGTGCTTGCGAAATGGCTGGCGCGAGGGCCGAAGCTCTTGATCCTCGATGAGCCGACGCGCGGGGTCGATGTCGGCGCGAAGGCCGAGATCTATGCGCTGATGGATCAACTCGCTGCGCAGGGCGTGGCGGTGTTGATGATTTCGAGTGATCTGGAAGAAATACTCGGCGTCAGCGATCGAGTCTTGGTGATGCACGAAGAGCGGCTGGCGGGCGAGCTCGAACGCTCGAAGCTTTCGGAGCAAGCCGTCATGCACTTGGCTACCGGTAGAGAGGCTACGGGATGAAGAAGCTCATCGGCTCGTTGACGTTTATGCTGCTGCTCTACGCGGCGTTGTACTTCACGGGCGAAGGCGCGTTCGACCTGAGAAATCACGCCAACATGGCGCGACAGATCGGGCAACTCGGCATCCTCTGCTTAGGTGCCGGAACGCTGATCATCGCCGGCGGAATCGATCTTTCGATGGGGTCGTTTATCGGCCTGTGCGGGGCAGTGCTCGCCGTCGGGTTGTCGAAGGGGTGGCATCCCGCGGTAGGAATCGGCGTGGTTTGCACAATGGGAGTCGTCGCCGGCACGATCCACGGACTCTTGGTTACGAAACTTAAAGTGCAGGCGTTCATCGTGACGTTGTGCGGGCTCTTTATCTATCGCGGGCTCGCGCGCTGGTGGACCGGCGAGACCAATGCCGGGCTGGGGGGCGGATCGCTGGAATTTCGCTATCTTTTTAACGGCGCGCGGTTGCTCGGAATTCCGATCGAGTTCGTGTATCTACTTGGTGCGGCGGCGCTGGCGGGCCTGTTGTTGCATCGCAGCATTTACGGACGTTATCTGTTTGCGATCGGCAGCAACGAGCTGGCCGCGAAATACTCGGGCATCTCGGTCGATGCTTATAAGATCTTGGCTTATGTCGCGTGCTCGCTTTCCGCGGTGTTGTTTTCGATCTTGAAGCTCGCGGAGACCGGCAGCGTCCCTCCCTCGAACCACGGCGCCTCGATGGAACTCTACGCGATCGCCGGCGCGGTTCTGGGCGGTTGCAGCTTGCGGGGAGGAGAAGGCAACGTGATCGGCATCGTCATCGGTGCGGTCATCTTGGTGTTGCTCAATTCGGTAGTGAATTTCGCGATGATCCCGCAATCGCTCGAATACACGGCGATCGGCAGTGCGCTCTTGCTGGGAGCGATTCTCGATGAGGCTCTGCGCCGACGCAGCGCGGTGCGTAAGGGTTAATCGCACGAAAGATCCCCACGCTGCGATCTGTTTGAAAGTCATGCCGAACGGGTCGCGCGGACGATAAAAGAGCGGGGAAGTGCGCTCGCTGCTGCGCGCCGGCAAAGTTTCCGAGAACGTCGAAAATCGCATGGCTCGCGTCGTTTATAAGCCGTTTTCCTTCGATCGCCAGGCGCGCATGCAAGCCGCGGCACAGCCAGGCGACGGGGGCGCTTCGCAGCGCGCGGGCGAATGGCAGCTCGGCGCGAAGCTGTGCGAGCATGCCGGCGTCGAGGTCGTCGAGGCCCGGCCGGTAAAGTCGCGTGAGACGCGCTATCGGTATGTCGTGAAGCGTTGGACTTCGGCCCTCGTTTCGACGGAACAGCAAGCATTGCTGCGGCGCGAGGCGCTCGCCGGCAATGCCGTTAACAGCCCGCATGTGGTGCCGATTCTTTCGGCGCATGTCCATGAGGCTCCGTTTTACTATGTGATGCCTCGGCTGGAAGGGACCACGCTCGATGAGATCGTCTTGCGCTGCGGCCGGCTCTCGGTTGCCACGGCCCTGTGGTACGGACGCCAAGCGGCGGAAGGCTTGGCTGCGCTGCATGATGCCGGATGGCTCCATGCCGATGTGAAGCCGAGCAATCTGTTCGTCGGGCCCGACGGTCATGTGACGTTGATCGACCTCGGCTATGCGCGCCGTCGCGACGACGAGTCGAATTCGGAATCGCAATGCGTGCTGGGAACGGTCGACTACCTCGCGCCGGAAGCGATCTGCTCGCGGCTTCGAGTCGACGAGCGGAGCGATCTCTACTCGCTCGGCATCGTGCTCTATCGGCTACTCGGAGGACGATTGCCGTTCGTCGGCGCCACGCCTGCGGAGATCGTGGCGGCGCATGTGTCGGCCGAGCCGCAACCGCTGCGCGAACTGGTGTCGAGCTTGCCGAACGACGTCTGCGGGCTCGTACGCCGACTGTTGCACAAGCAACCGGCCAGGCGACACGACTCGGCTCATGAGCTCGTCGCGGAACTCACGGCGCTCGAGATCGCTTATCTCGACGAGCGCTGATTCGCCGGAACAAGGCGTAGCGTCAAATCGGCGGCTTCACTTTTCGATAGCTCATGTCGAGCAAGTCGATCGGGTGCGCGATCCAAAGCGGTTTACCTTGCACGCGCGCTTCGCGGGCGATTTGCAGTAAACAACCGGCGTTGGCCGTGAGCACGGCGCGGGCACCGGTCGAGAGGATATTCTCCAACTTGCGTCGGCTCAGTTGGCCCGACATCTCCGGTTGCGTGAGGTTGTAAGTGCCGGCAGCTCCGCAACAGAGCTCGGTTTCCGGAAGGTCGACGACTTTTAGGCCCGGGATTTTCGCCAAGAGCTTTCGTGGCGCGTCTTTGATTTTTTGCGCATGGCCCAAGTGGCAGGCATCGTGATAGGTCGCGGTGAAGTTCATCTCACCTTCCGGCGGGATGATGCCGAGTTCGTCGAGAAATTCGTTGATGTCGCGAGTCTTGGCGGCCAGGGCTTCGCGCTCGGGCGAGCCGGCGTCGTGCCAATGGTGGCCGTAATCCTTCATCATCGCCCCGCAGCCGGCGACGTTGACGATGACGCGATCGACGTCGGCAAACGATTTCACGTTCACGTCGGCGAAGGCTCTCGCCGGTTCGCTGGCGGCGGCATGCAGATGGATCGCACCGCAGCAACTTTGATCGCGCGGGATCACGACGTCGCAGCCGTTTTGCTGGAGCACGCGCGCCGTGGCCCAATTGGTTTGGCGGAACATCACGTCGTTGACGCAGCCCGTGAAGAGGGCCACTCGGGCTCGGCGGCGACCGATCGCCGGCAGAAACTCCGGCAACTGCGGCTCGTTCGAGAACTGCTCGGGCAACGTGTAGACGAGTTGCCGTAAGCGCGTCGGTAGTAATCGTAGGAGCCCAAGCTTTTCCGCGAGCTTGAGCAAGCCGAGTTTTTGCGCGAGCTTGGCCGGAGCCAATGCCCAGCGCAAACGGCTCGGATACGGAAATAAACCGAACAGGATATAGCGGTGGAACCAATCTTGGTTCTTCTTCGGTCCCTCGCCAAGTTCTTCCATCGCCACGCGAAACGGCTCGATCAGCTTGCCGTATTGCACGCCCGATGGGCAGGCTGTTTCGCAGGCGCGGCAATCGAGGCAGAGTTCGAGATGCCCGCGCACTTGCTCGTTCAACGGCAGACGACCATCGGTGACGGAGCGCATGAGATAGATGCGGCCGCGCGGGCTGTCGTTCTCGTTGCCGTTGATGACGTAAGTGGGGCACGAGGCCGTACACAAGCCGCAGTGGACGCAATCGAGAAAGAGACCGTAATCGATCCCGCTGCCGGGATTCGTAGACGTCGCGAGGCCTCCGACGTGGGCATGAGCCGCATGTCCGGCGGTCGGCGTCGGCTCGGCGGCGAATTCGCCGCGGGCTTCGCTATGGCTCAGCGCAGCCGGGGGAGGCGCGGTGTCGATGTTCGAATTGTCGGGAGAGTGCGTCATGATTTACGAAACGTGTTCACCACGGGAAGCGGCCGGGATTCAGAAGACCGTGCGGATCGAATTGTCGTTGTAGTTTGCGCATGACTGCAATGTCGCCGCGGAGCGGACCCCAAGCGAGTTGGCGAGTGAACTCTTCCGCGACGACCGATTGCCAAAGGACGCATTGTCCGCCGACCGCCGCGACTGCCGGATGCAACGCTTGGATGAGCGGCTTCACAAGTTCATGGCTCGCCGTCTCGACGATGCTGACGAGGATGATGCCGGAGCCCGCACGTGCGAGAAACGAGGCTTGCGGGAACGTGGCTCGGACTAGTTCGCAAAGCGACACGACTCGGCTCGGCGGCACGTTGAGCTTGAAAACCAGATTCGCTTTGTCGCTCGCGCCGGCCGACGCGGCGGGGGTGCAACCGAAGTCGATCAAGCGTTGCCAGAGTTCGTTGGCGGCGGCATCTCGGATGAATCGCGGCTCGGCGACACCGAGCGTTTTCCATTCTTGGCGCAAACGTTCGGTCATCCATTCGACTTCGGCATCAGTCCCTTCGAGGCCGACGACGAGACGATAGGAAGTGGAATCGCCGGTCGAGTTAAGAGCCGCGAGGTCGTTCCAAGCGTGGCCGGCGAGAAGCTCGATCGCCGTCGGCGTGGTCTTCGAGTCGATGATCGCCGACAGAAGCGATTCGGCCTGCGATGCCGAATCGAGATCGACGATGGCCAGCACCGAGGCTGCAGGGATCGGCTTTACCTTGAGCGTCACTTGCGTCATGACGGCGAGCGTGCCGAGCGAACCGATCAGGAGCCGGCAGAAGTCGTAGCCGGCGACGTTCTTCACGACCCGACCGCCGGCTTTGAAGAGGGTGCCGGTGCCGTCGACCGCGGAGATGCCGATCACGTAGTCGCGAAGCGTGCCGTTGCCAAAACGGCGCGGGCCGCTGAAGTTCACGGCGATCAGGCCCCCGAGCGTCGCTTCCGTGGCTTGGGAAGCATCGACGGGTAAGTATTGTCGTTCGGCGGCGAGCGTTTGACGTAGCTCAGCCAACGTGATGCCGGCCTCGACCGTGATGGTCATATCGCGAGCCGGGTAGTCGACGACGCGCGTGAGCTTTTCGGTCGATAAGCCCCAGCCGGAGGCCTTCGTGGCACTACCGAAGCCGAGCGCGGTACGTCCGCCGAGCGGATAGATGGGGGCTCGCGCAGCGACGGCGCTACGCACCGTCTCCACGACTTCGGCAGGGGAGGCCGGAGTGTAAGTCGTCGAAAGCGGAAGTGGGGAGGCGATGGTTGCCATCAAAGGGCCGCTCGTCGTCCGGGCTTAGATTGCACCGTCGGTTTGTGTTCCATGCCGCAACCGCCGGCGGTCGGAAGGAGCTTGCCGGGGCTCAGACGCGACTCCGGATTGAAGCAATCACGGACGCGCCGCATCACCGCGAGATCGTCCGGCGTAAATAGTTTGCTCATGAACTCGATCTTCTCGACGCCGATGCCATGCTCCCCGGTTACGCTTCCGCCGCAGGCGATGCACTCTTCTAGGATCGCGTGGCCGGCGTCGAGCGCTTTGCGCACCTGGGCGGCGTCCCGTTCGTCGAACAGGATGATCGGATGGATGTTGCCGTCGCCGGCGTGAAACACGTTGACGATCCGCACTCCAAACTTTTCCCCGATCGCGATGATCGCGCGAAAGATGTGCGGTAGTTTCGTGCGCGGCACCACGCCGTCTTGCGTGCAATAGCTCGGGCTCAAGCGGCCGATCGCGCCGAAGGCCTGCTTGCGGCACTTCCAAAGCTTGAGCCGTTCCTTCGGGTCGTCGGCACGGCGAACCTCGCGGGCTCCGCTTCGTTTACAGATCTCGAGCACGCGGTCGCGCTGCTCGTCGAGCCCTGCTTCGAGGCCGTCGAGCTCGATCAGGAGCACGGCTTGCGCATCGAGCGGAAAGCCGAAGTGAAACGCTTGCTCTAAAGCCGTAATGATTCCTTGGTCCATCATTTCAAGCGCGGCCGGCACGATGCCTTGTCCGATGATCTCGCTGATCGCCGCAGTCGCATCGTCGACAGAGTCGAAGATGCCGAGCATCGTGCGATAGCCTTGAGGATCGCGCGTGAGACGAACCCAAATCTTCGTGACGATCGCCAGCGTTCCCTCGCTGCCGACGAGCAAGCCGACGAGATCGGGACCGAGAAAGTCTTCCACGGGACCACCGAAGCGGACGAGCGAGCCATCGCTCAGCACCGCTTCCAGGCCGAGCACATGGTTGACGGTTACGCCGTATTTCAGCGTGTGCGGACCGCCGGAATTGGTCGCGACATTGCCACCGATCGTACATGCCCCTTGGCTCGACGGATCGGGAGCGTAATGGAATCCGGTCCCTTTGAGAGCGTTGGTGAGCCAAACATTGACGACGCCGGGTTGCACGACGGCGAAGCGATCGCGGAGATTGATTTCTTCGATTTCGCGCATGCGCGTGAAAACGATCATCACTCCGCCGCCGACCGGCAGGCAGCCGCCGGCAAGGCTGGTGCCCGCCCCGCGCGGCAAAAAGGGGACGTCGTACTCGTTGCAAAGCGTGACGATCTTCTGCACATCGGCCGTCGACCGGGGAAAGCAGACGACGTCGGGAGAGTTCTTCTCGACGACGAAGCCATCGCATTCATAGACGACCAATTCCGCATGGTCGGCGAGGATGTTCGCATCGCCGAGGAGGCGGCGAAGTTCCGTGAGCAGAGCGGGAAAACGAAGGGCGATCAACGACGAAGTTCCGGAAGACCGTAAAGGAAGAAGCAGTGAAAACAACGGCCGAAGCCGTGGCCGAAGGAAGCCGCTTATTGTAGTCGGCCGGCGGCGTCGACGCCGGCGAATTGGCCCCCGGCGGTCGGCCGCAGCTTTTGCCGAACCCGCAGAATTTGCGAGGTTCTGTTGTCCGGCGGCTCCCGTCGGGTCTATAATCGCTAAGTTCGGATTCTTCAGCGGTCGATCAACGGTCGATTTTTTTACCTCGCGAGGAGGTTTACAGATGCTGCGTCAACGGATGGTCGTGCGTTTTGCTGCTTTGGTTTCGACAGCTTTGGTTTCGACAGTGACGATGCTCGGTGTGTTATTCGCCGACGAACCGAAGCCCCCCGTGAAGCAGCCGGCGACCGAATCGAAGCCCGCTGAATCGAAGCCTGCCGAAAAGAAATCGGCCGAGAAGGCGAAGAGCGACGACGGTGATGCAGCTAAAGACGAAGAATACTACGAACTCTACAAAGTCTTTTCGGAGACGATGTTTCAGGTCGAACAAAACTATGTGAAGAAGGTCGATCGCCGAAAATTGATGGAAGCTGCCATTCGCGGCCTGCTCGACGAATTGGATCCCTATTCCAATTTCATCGGCCCGAAGGAAATCGATCGCTTTAAATCGAGCGTCGAAAGCCAGTTCGGCGGAATCGGCATTCAAATCTCGCACGACGACGGCGACTTGCGGGTCTTGAGTCCGCTGGTCGGCAGCCCTGCCTATCTTGCAGGTCTCGAAGCCGGCGACCACATCATCGAGGTCGATGGTAAGCCGACGGAAGGCCTGAGCCTGGACGAAGCGGTAAGGAAGCTCAAGGGGGAGCCTGGCACGAAGGTCAAGTTGACCGTTATGCACGTTCGTTCGCGGAAGCGTGAGACGCTGACGATCGAACGGAAGATCATCGAAGTCGAGACGGTGCTGGGCGATGCGCGCGGAGCCGACGATCGTTGGAACTTCATGCTCGATCCGGAAAAGAAGATCGGCTACGTCCGGCTGACCTCGTTCAGCCGCGACACGGCTGAAGACCTCGAAGCCGCGATGAAAACCCTTAAATCCCAGGGTTTAAAGGGGCTCGTGATCGACTTGCGCTTCAATCCCGGGGGCTTGTTGAAGTCCGCGATCGAAATTTCCGACATGTTCGTTTCCGAAGGAAAGATCGTCAGCACGAAGGGGCGCAATACGGTCGAGCGACCGGTCGTGGCTCGCAAAGCCGGAACTTACGAAGGCTTTCCGATCGCCGTGCTGGTGAACCGATATAGCGCCAGCGCCAGCGAAATCGTGTCGGCTTGCTTGCAAGATCATAAGCGGGCCATCGTCGTCGGCGAACGGACTTGGGGTAAGGGAAGCGTGCAGAACGTCATTGATTTGGAAGACGGCCACAGTGCGCTCAAGCTCACAACCGCCGCCTACATGCGACCGAGCGGCCAAAACATCCATCGTTTTCCTGACTCCAAAGAAACCGACGAATGGGGCGTGATGCCGGACAAGGGCTATGAGCTCAAACTCGGCGATTCGGAACTGAGCGATTTGGTGCGTGTTCGCCGCGATCGCGACCTGCTGCTCGTGAGCCACTCGCCGGCGATCAGTCGCGAAGAGTCGAAGCCACGGACGGTCGACGCCGACGACGACTCCAAGGATGCTCCGAAGAAAGAAGCCAAGGAAGACAAGAGCGATCCTAAGACCGAATCTAAAAAGCCGGTCAAAGCAGCCCCGGGCGCACTTTCGCCGGCCGACCCGAAGAAGAAAGAGTTCATTGATCGCCAGTTGCAAAAGGCGCTTGAATATCTCTCGAACCAATCGAACGCCCAGGCGAAGGCGGAGTGAGAATAGAATAATAGTGGTCAGTGATCAGTGGACAGTGGTCAGTTGAGGAGATGCTTGGCGGTGGTCGGAAATGTGCTGTAGCCGAAGCGTCTCTCAAACCGGCCACTGACAACTGACCACCGACCACTGTCCACCGACCCATGCTTCTGATTCTGGAAACCACTTGCGATGAGACGGCGGCGGCGGTCGTCGACGAACGTTTGCAGGTGCGCGGTTCGAGCGTGGCGACGCAAGACGCATTGCATCGGCGCTTCGGCGGCGTGGTGCCCGAGATCGCTTCGCGAGCGCATGTCGAACGGATCTTGCCAGTGGTCGACGAAGCATTGCGAAAGGCCGACGCCAAGCTCGCCGACATCACGGCCGTCGCCGTGGCGAATACGCCGGGGTTGGCGGGGTCGCTGTTGGTCGGCGTTGCCGCGGCGAAGACTTTCGCCTTGGCGCTCGGGGTGCCGCTCGTCGCCGTGAACCATGTGCATGCCCATATTTACGCTTGCCGCATCGCGGCCGGGGAAGAGGTGTTTCCCTGCGTCGGCTTCGTCGTCAGCGGCGGACACACGACGCTATTCGACTGCGTTTCGCCCCTCGAATTCCAGGTACTCGGCGGCACCCTCGACGATGCGGCCGGGGAAGCGTTCGACAAGACCGCCAGTTTGCTCGGTCTTCCTTATCCCGGCGGCCCTTGGATCGAGAAGGCGGCGCGCGACGGCGATTGCGAGGCGTTTCGCTTCCCTCGCACTTTCCTCAAAGAAGACCGTTTGGAGTTCAGCTTCAGCGGTATTAAGACGGCGGTGCGCTACGCCATCGCGCCGCAAGGCTCGGTTCCTCAGGGAGGAGCGGTCGAGCCGCCGCCGGTCGGTTCGAAACTACTCGCCGATTTAGCGGCCAGCTTCGAGCAAGCGATCGCCGATGTGCTGGTCGGTAAAGCGGAGCAGGCATTGAAGCGGACGGGCCGAAAAACGCTTTGCGTCGGCGGCGGGGTGGCGGCGAACACGCGGTTTCGCGAGCTGCTCACAACGCGAATGAAACGCCGCGGCACGAAGTTGCACATCGCCCCGCGCGAGCTTTGCACCGACAACGCCGTAATGGGAGCCATCGCTTGGGAGCGGCTTCGGGCCGGACTCGTCGAAACTCTCGAACTTGATGTCATGCCCGGGTTGCAACGCTGAGCGTTTTGCAGGCAGCGGAATCGCGGCGCGCAAAAAGGTCGCATGTCGAAGAGTTCGACATGCGACCTGAAATGCGAATTCGATGTTCTTCCAAGCCGGTAAGGCCTGGGGAAGGTGATTACGTCCCGGCACCGGGACCGCCGCCGGCGCCACCGCTCGTGCCGCTGGAACCGCTGGTGTAGCTGAACGTGTTGACGATCGGGATCGTCGAAAAGACCGGCTGAGCCGTCACGCGGACATAGCGGCGATCATGCGACACGACCGAGATCGCGGACATATTCGTACCAGTCGGCAACGTGATGATCACCGGTTGATAACCGACGGCACCACGCAGAAACAAGCCGGGGTTCAAGCGGGGATTGAACGCCCCGCCCCGCACCGAAGGATCGGAGGCGGCACCGATTTGCTGAGCGAGAATCTGATTGCCGAGCGCCATTTGGCCTTGAACGGCATTCGCGACTTGGACGTCTTGCAGCGATTCGGTTCGCCGAGCGTTTTGCAGGTCGAACGACATGACCGCTTTATCGCCGTCGAGGGCGATCTGCTTACGCAGTTTGCGTTGGTTCGGAGCGCCGAGATGGGCCGTGATGTCGACGGTAAGCGTGTCGGCCGTGACCTTGCCCCAGACCCGTTTGGCGAGCATCCGGTAGTCGCCGTTGAAGCCTTGCGGGCAGATGTAGGTTTCGGTGTGAAGGTTGGTCGTTTTGTCGTACGTGTCGCCGACCAGAACGCCGCCGCCGGTCGAGCGAGGATTGCGGAACGAGCACATCGTGCCGGTCGGTTCCTCGACCAAGAGATCGACGTCGGCATCACCCGACCAAGAGACCGTGATAACGCAATCGCGAACAAGGGCCTTCTTCAACGCCGTTTGAAACTTCTCGGCTTCATCAAGCTTCTTGTCGGCCTTAAGGCGTTCGTAAAGAGCTTGCGCGGTACGGAGAGCTTCGTCGTAGATGTCGCGTTGATCGGCGGCCCAGACTTGGCCCACGATCCCGAGCGACGACCACTTCAAGCCTTCGACGTCGTCGAGGTGTTGCGCGATCTTCATGCCGAAATAGTAGGGTTCGGGTCGGGTCGGCTGCATCTTCGAGACTTGGTGGTAAAGCTGCATCGCACGACGTTGCAAAGCGCCGGCGCCGAAGTTCGACTTCACCATATATTCGGCGACCTTGAGTAGGTCTTCCGGGCGATTGCTGAAATCGACGGCCGACATCAACGCCCGTTCGATCTCCGATACCCGCGCACCTTGCGATTCCATCGACAGGCCGAGCGCTTCGTACATCCAAGGCTGAGCCTGATGGTGCCGCAAAGCAGCCATGATGACTGCCGAAACATGGTCGGGCTTTTGTGCTTTGAAGAGGGTACGAACCGTAGCTCGAATCACCGCGGGGGATTCTTCATGGGCTGCGAAATAAGCATCCCAGGCTTGGTTGATATCGGCACCGGCTTCAAGTGTGAGCTGAATCGGCTTGGCTTCTTGTTCCGGTGCGATGTCTTTCTTAACGGCTGCGGGTTGTTGGGGTGCGACTGCGGCCGGTTGTGCCGCGGCAGCCGCCGGTTGCGCGTCTTTAGCGGAGAGGCGAAGATCGTCTTCGATGGCAAAACCGCCGCCCATACCACCGCCACCGCCACCCATGCCGAGCCCACCACCGGCTCCACCCCCAAGACCGCCGCCGAGACCGGTCATACCACCTTGCGGGATCGGAATGACGAGATCGGCAACGGGATAAACGCGCGTCGGTGTCTTGGTTTCGGCAGCCGTTTTGGTCGTGATCATCAACACTTCGTTTTCGATGACGTAGGTCAGCCCTTGTTCTTCGAGAATCAAACGCAACGCCGACTTGAGCGTCAGGTCTTTCAACGTCTTGTTGATGATCGTTTCCGTTCCCTTACCGTCGGCCGTGAGGGCCGTTACGTCGAGTTCGATGTTGATCTTATGGCGCAGCTCGATATCGTTCACGACGTCGCCGAGTTGGGTATCGAGATACTGAACCTCGGTTCGCTTATCGAGTTCGTCAAGAATTCTCGTTTCCGCTTCGTTCGACTGAGCCAAGCTGACGCGATCGAATTTGGCGCGCTTGTCCGTCAGCAATTCCCAGGTCTCTTTCGGCGGATAAAGAATCGATTGTTCATCGCCGAAGGGGGCCTGAGCCCGATCGATTTGCAACAAAGCTCCGACCAGCCCTTCCCACTTTCGATAGCGGGCGGCATTCGACTGAGCGACGTAGTCGATTTGCTGAGAATAAGTGATCCCGCTCAAGACGGCCGGCGCGTTCGGCGTCGACTCGCGAGCGAGCACGGCGACATTGTACGCATCGCGATAACGACGCTCATCCATCAGGTTCTCGAAGCGAGCCATCAATTGCTCGGTCTTCTGTTGACCGACCATCAGGTCGCGATAGAGGCGATCTTGTTCTTGTTGCTTGGCGATGACCGCTTCGCGATCGATGCGGCGTTCTTCTTCGACCTTCGCTTGGCGATCGGCCGTGCGGAGGCCGGTTTCGATTTGCTCGAGCAATTGCGTCTTGATCGCGCCGTCGAGTTCCGGAACTCCTTGTACCCGATCGCGAAGCGACTTGAGCGTTGCGCGGGCGGCGTCCGGGTCGCGACCCATGACGCTGCGTGCTTGGTTCAAGCCGTTTTGCACTTCCGTCGTGACGATTTGTTGCACGACCCGCGCCTGACGACCGGCCTCGGCGATGAGGCTTCCTTCGGCGGGCTCGCCCGGGGCCGCAGCGGGCGCGCCAGCGGCGGGAGCGAGGGGAGCCGGAGCGGCTCCTGGAACCGCTTCCCCGGCCGGAGCGCCGACGGCTTCTCCAGCAGGCGGTTGGAATTTGATCATTTTCAAGTCGTGCGTGCCGCCGGCTTTCCCTTCCTTGCGAGCGGTGAGAACCGCAAAGCGAACCGCTTTGGCTTCACCGCTGTTGGGGTCGAGCCGTAAGGCTTCGTCGACTAATTTCTCGGCTTGGTCATAGCTGCCCACCGCCACGGCTTGCTTGCCGAGTTGCAAGAGGGAGTAAGCCTCGACGTTCACCAGCCGGCGCAATTCAACGAGACCGGCCGAGCCCACGGTCGGCAGCGTGATCCCGCCGTCTTTGCGAACCGTGTCGATCAGCTTCGGGAGGTAGGAGTGGTCGTCGGCAGCCGCAACCGCCAGGACATTCCAAACCAATTCGATCGGCTTGCCTTGCAGAGTTGCATCGACGCGCACGGCGACTTCGCCGGCCGGCTTGCCGACGCCGACCAATACGGTATCGCGGTCGAAGCGTAACGGCGGGAACTTCTTAGGATAAACCTCGGTGATGGAAGCGGGCAAAGTGGCTTTCGACGGCCAAACCACGAACCCGGCAACACACTCCGACATCAACGCACCGGCTTGTTTGCCGTTGATGTTCTCATTGTCGACGAGCATCATGCCGCCGGTGTGATTTGCCAAGACACCGAGAAGCTGAGCATCGCAACGAGGGCCGACGGCGAAGCTGTGGACGGAGATGTGGCCCGAGCAAAGCGTATCGACATACTGCTGCATCTCGCCGCTTTGGATCAGATTGCCGACGCTCATGCCGTCGCCGATGTAGAAGGCCGAGCGAGCACGATCCGAGGTTTCGCCGAGATCGGTGAAAGCGGCGGCCGTGACCGCGAGGGTCTTGCCCATGTCGGTCGTACCGAGCGGGGTGCGGCTTCGCAGCTCCGCGAGTGCGGCTTGCATTTCCGGACCATTCGGAGCGACGAACGATTTCGTAAGCGGCACGGCGTCGATATCGACAGCCATCAGGCTGACCCGATCCGCGGGGTCGAGCGAGGCGAGGAAAAAGTCGAGGGCCAACAGTCCCTTGTCGCGGAAGTCGTTGACTTGACTGGCCGAGGTGTCGAACAGCACCACGATATCGTGGGGGACGGTGGCGCTCGGGCGGAAGGAGGCGGCCGGCGAGACGCTCATCGCCACGAAGCCTTGACCATCCGGCTTGGTGAACGTCTCCATGCGGGCCGGAGCGGCGTTCGCCTGCACGAGAGCAAGGTCGGCGGCGTGCGCGGTCGACGCCAAAATCGCGCCGAATCCAACGCTCAACAGCTTGACGCGCAATTGCTTGAACAGTGGGCAAATCGACATAACACAAGACTCCCGGCCAGTTGGATCCAATAAGGAAAGCGAATCCAGATGAATTCAGCGCTAAAAATTCCGACTCGAACGCGAAACCGACGTTTTGAAACCTACCACCGGGACTTTACCGCAGAAACAGCATTCTTGCGCCCGCAGTAGCCGGAAAACTTGGTCAGCAAGGTCTTCTCGTATAAAAAAGACGATCTGGTGTAGTTTACGCAGCTTATCAGGGCCGTGCCAACGAAATTCATTGTTTTCCGATGGTTAGTCCCGACGTTATCCGGAGTTAGGTCTCTACAGACGGATGGGCACGGAACCGGCAAACCGAAACAGGAAGACCTACAACGGATCTATCGGTTGTGAGGTGGTTCGGTCTCTGGGATTGAAGAGGGCAAAACGAAAAAGAGGAGAGGACGGGCCGACTCCCGTCCTCTCCCCTGAATCGAGCTGTCGTTACGATGCCGGCAGGATCTGCGTTCGGCCGGCCGCCTACTTCTTCACGGCCGACCGTTCGCCGTTCTTCAGCTGAGCACTCTTGATGGCCGGTGCATTGCCGTCGGCATGATGGAATGGGACCCATTTCGGAAGATAAATCGTGCGGTATTGGGCAATTAGGCGGTTCAATTGTCGGCCGAGTTCGGCGACGTCGCTACTGGTCCGGATGACCGCCGGGTGCAAAGTCCCGAGATTTTTCGTCGTCGACTGCAATGTCGTGTTACGAGCAACCAGCTTCGTCGTGCTGACGAATTTCGGCAAGATCCCGGCACCGTTCTCGGTGATGTAAGGCGAAGGGGTCCAGCTACTTCCGGCGACGGAGATCAAGTTCAGCGAGCCGTAAGCCATCTGGAGCTTGCCACCGCTGAGCGTGATCTTGTTGTTCGTCGTAGCCATAGGAGCCGTGGCCGCAGCAAGCTTCTCGATCGGCAGGACGATGATCGAGCCGGTCGTGGTGGCGACAGCCCGGTTGGAAAGGTGCAGGTCGGCGAGCGAAATCTTGTTCGACGGCAACACCGATCCCAATGTCGATTTAGGAGCGTAAGTCGTTTTGACCAAGGATGTTACCCGAGGCTGAACGGGGGCGGCCTTAAGGGCGATCGCCGGCAGCGTGAATTGCTTCTTCAGGTTTTCGACGTTCACGGCGGCGGCTTGAGCGAGCGAAGCGGTTGCAGTCTTCGTCGGTTGTTTTGCTGCGGCCGTGATCGTGGCTGGTTTTTCGATCTTCACTTGGGCCGCTGGTTTGGTGACCGGCTTCGCCACGACGGCCTGCGGCTGCTCGATCGTGATGATGATCGCGGCGACCGGCTTAACCTTTTCCGGGATTCGGACGGGAAGCTTTTTCGTCGGCAGCGCGATATTGCGATGAATATCGATCGCTTTCCGACTGGTTTCGGTCAGCCATTTTTCTTGGGGCGAGCTGGCGAACGAAGCGGGCTTCACCCCGGAGCGTTCCGCAAATCGATGTGCCGATTTGCTCGGACCGGCCGGTCGATCGCTCGCCACACCGGCGGCGACCATCGAAGAAGCTAATGTGCAGAGCAACGCAAATAGGGCTACAGGCGCGCGATTCATCCCGCCGTCTCCTTAAGGGCAAAAATCCTCCGTGCATCTCGCACGACTGCCCTCCTAGATAGCGAATTCGCTAAGGCAGCTAGCAAGAGTATCGGAAGCAATCAACTTCCTCTGTTAGGCAAACCGTGAAGGTCGCGTTGTGCGTTTTGAATGCGTTGATCGGGTGGTTTACGTTGCTCTGAAGGCGCCGCAAGAAGGCTGGGAGCGTGGAAAATAGCGCGTCACCGTCACTGTCGGAAGTCGTGGCACCGACGACATCCCGAAGTGTTCCGCTTAGCCAACTGCAGGGTTCTTATTCGAGGTGTGCAGGATATGAAATCAGTCGTACTTGGTTCGATGTTGGCCGGGGCTTTAGGTGCTGCGCTCGTACTCGTGTTGCACGATGGCGAGCAGTTGCCGCGCGCGGGAGCGCAGGATCTTTTTCTTCCGCCCGCCACGTCGGCCCCACCGCCGGTTCGCACCTTGCCGCAGGTTCCCAAGGTCGTGGCTCTGCCGCTCCCCTCTGCCGAACTCCCGAGGATCGAACCTTTAACCGGGCCGGCCGACGAATCGGCTGCCGGCCCGCAACTTCCCGGAGCGGCGAATGAATCGGAATTTACGCTCGAAGAGCAAGTGAATATCGCGGTCTACGAGAACTGCAATCGAAGCGTCGTGAACATTAACACGAAAGTCGTCACGGAAACCTTGTTCTTCGACATTCCTTCCGAAGGTGCCGGTTCCGGTTCCGTGCTCGATCGCAACGGCCACATTCTCACGAATTTCCACGTGGTCGATGAAGCCCAATCGATTCAAGTGACGCTCTTCGATGGAAGCACCTACTCCGCGTCGCTCGTCGGCAAAGATCCGACGAATGATGTCGCCGTGCTGCGGATCGATGCTCCGCCCGAATCGCTCTTCCCGGTCACGATCGGCGAATCGACCCGACTAAAGGTCGGGCAGTCGGTTTACGCGATCGGCAACCCATTCGGCCTCGAACGGACCCTCACGACGGGGATCATCTCAAGCCTCAATCGTTCGCTGCCGGGCCGGAGCGGGCGCACCATGAAGTCGATCATCCAGATCGACGCCGCGATCAATCCCGGTAACTCCGGTGGGCCGCTGTTGGATAGCCGTGGCCGGTTGATCGGCATGAATACGGCGATCGCCAGCCGAACCGGTCAAAACACGGGCGTCGGCTTTGCCATCGCTTCGAACACGATTGCCCGCGTTGTGCCGATGTTGATCGAAAAGGGGCAAGTCGTCCGGCCGGAAGTGGGAATCACGAAGGTGTTCCAAACCGATGGGGGCTTGCGCGTGGCTGGTTTGATGAGAGACGGCCCCGCCGAACAAGCGGGCCTCCGTGGTCCGCAAATCATCCGACAAAAGAAGCGACAAGGGCCGTTCATGGTCGAGGCGCAGAAGCTTGATCTCGCCTCGGCAGACCTGATTACGGGCGTCAACGGACAGCCTATCAAGACCGGCGACGATTTCTTGTCGCTCGTCGAAGCGCACCCGCCCGGCACGACCATTATCTTAAACGTCGTGCGGGATGACCAGTCGATCGAGGTTCCGGTGCGGCTAGGTTTTAGTCGTTGACGTATCGGGAAACCGATCCGTCAGCACGACCTCCTCGTAAGCGAGTTGGCCGCCGCGCACTTGCGGCTCCTTCAACTTCTTGCCGATGACCAACAGCATGCCGATCACATGGTCGGCCGGCAAGTTGATGATCTTCGCGACGGCGTCGGGATCGAAGCCGACGAGCGCACCGCTATCGTAGCCGAGCGCTTTGGCCGCGAGCATCAGCGTTTGGGAAGCGATGCCGATCGAGCGCATCGCTTCGTCGCGCTGAAGTTGTTCTTTGCCTTGGTAGCACTGGCGAATCATCGGCACCAAGTAACCGCGGGCCTTTTCATGCGCGTTGCACCAATAGCGCTCCGGCTCTTTGTCCCAAGCGTTGAGATCTGCGCACAGCGCGATCGTGAGCTGTGCTTCTTCGATTTGAGCTTGATTCCAAGCCGCGGCCCGCACCTGCTTTTTTAGGGCGGGATCGCGCACGATGACGAATCGCCAATTCTGAATGTTGAACGAAGTCGGCGAGAGGAGAGCCAGTTCCATGAGTCGGCGTTCGTCTTCCGCCGGCATCTGAAAACTAGGGTCGAAGTGTTTAATGCTCCGTCGCTGTTCGATCGCAGAGAAAATATGCATCCGTTCATCCGTTCCGAAAAGATCTTGTCGTCAGTCGCCTATCAATCAGCCGACGGTTGGAAGCCGAGCCGAGGTTTGTATGGTTCTTGCTACGAGTTCTGCAAATGCGATTCGACCATCCAGAGCCACTTGTCGATGCCGCGCGAGACGCCGGTGAAGAGATCGGCCGTATCGGCATCGTTGAAGCCGGCGGAGTCGTCGATGGCCTGGCGAGCCAACTTCCCGAACACGCTGAGAGCCGTCGAGAGCGCCGCGACGTGGTCTTTGCCGCAAGTAATGTCGAGCGGATACTCAGGGAGCTTCGAGCTACCGGCCGCGACGCGCACCGTGCCCAACACCCGACCGCCGAGTTGTGCGGCTCGTTCCGCGATGTCGTCGACATACGTCCCGACATCTTCGTGAATGTCGTCGAAGAGTTCGTGGAGCGCGATGAAGTTCGGTCCCTTCACGTTCCAATGCGCTTGCTTGGTTTGCGACTCTAAATCGAGCGCGTCGGCCAGTCGACTATTCAATAGCGCGACGGCCTTGGTGCGAATATCTTCGGGAAGGTCGTTCTTCGTGGGATGAAGCGGCATGTTCGTGGATCCTCAAGTTGAATTCGACGGAGAGACTGACCCGGCGGTCGAGCTACGGCGCGCGGCGTATGAGCAACCTCGTGAAAGCCGGTTCGATCGCGCCCCTTATTCTAGCGGCGCACGGCCGAGCGAATAGTACGCACGGCCCATGCGCACTATCAGCGCATGGGCCGCTTCACGAGCTTAAGGATGTTTCAGGCGGGCTATGATTTGCCGTTTTAATCGCGCCGGCTGTTTAGCTTGACGAGCAAACGAAGGAACTCGATGTACAGCCACACGAGCGTGACCATCAGGCCGAATGCACCATACCATTCCATGAACTTCGGTGCGCCGCGGGCGACGCCGGTTTCGATGAAGTCGAAATCGAGCACGAGGTTCATCGCGGCGACGACGACGATGAACACGGAGATGCCGATGCCGACGAGGCCCGACGAGTGCAGGTAAGGAATCTGAATGCCGAACATGCCGAGGGCGAATGAGGCGAGGTATACGAGCGCGATGCCGCCGGTAGCCGCTGCGACGCCGAGCTTGAAGTTCTCGGTCGCGCGAATCAGACGCGTGGTGTAGGCCAAGAGCAGGGCGCCGAGGGTTCCGAAAGTCAGCAGCGAGGCTTGCAGAACGATGCCGTTATACATGTGCTCGTAAGTCGCCGAGATCGCTCCGAGAAAGAGCCCTTCGCAGGCGGCATAAATCGGAGCCGACCACGGCGCGGTGTGCGGCTTGAAGATTGCGATCAACGACGCGATGAGCCCTCCGATCGCGCCGCCGATCAGTAGCAGGCTCGCAGTATTGCTCCCCTGGACCGTTTCGTTCCAGGAATAAGCACCCGTGGCAACCGCGATTGCGAGCAGCGCGGCAGTCTTGCCGACGGTTCCTTCGAGGGTCATCGTCGTCGGAGAATCGATCGAGAAGTCGCGAGCGAAAACTTGGTTGTTGAGCGCCGGATTCGAAGTTCGCATGGGACGTGGCTGTTCCTAGATGAGTGAGGCCGAATCGACCTGATGTCGGACTGTTTCGAGTGAGTGATGCAACGAGTGATGCTATGTGTCTTGCGCGGCGTGCTAGCATGCGCAGGGGTTTCATCGTTGCTTAACGCTGCTTGTCGTTATGCCGCGAACGTTCTTGCGCTTCGCGACAGGCGGCTTCGTAATCGTACAACGTGGGCCGGAAAACGTACAAGAAAATGCCGGCTGCGGTGTTGTTCGGCGCTGAGACAGCTAGGAGTTGGTGGGAAAACGACTTCTCGATAAGTCATCGATGACAAGTCGGTGTGCTGCGTCAGGTGCCGTGAAAGCGAACTCGAGGTCGTATGCGATCAGCTGAGGAAGTGTGAGCGTTCGAGGAGCGTAGCATGGGGGCTCTATGCAAGGCGTCCCTGACGAAAAAAGCGTGTTCGTCGTCCACAATACGACTCCGGGAACAATTCCGGAGATTAAAAAACGTGCTGAATCAGGGCGTTTTGCACTCTTTTCGAGGTGAGTGAGAAATTTGTCTTTTCCCTGCTTGACGCACATCGAGAAGCCGATATATTACGGAAGTCCTTGAGGGAAGCAGTCGCAAGACTGATGGCCTTCGGGGGCATGTTCTTTGACAATTTGGTAGAGATTTCAAGATTTTAGCCGGTACGCGATCGTACCTGGCCAATATCACCATCAAGCCTTAATCCGCTTGAGTGTGGTGGCGGTCAAATAATAAATGATTTGAATTGGCTCTTTCTTAATCTTGTCTATATCCGACGGCGTCTGCGGTTCGACCTTAACCGGTTGTTCTTTGCGGGTGTCGCTCGGCTAGCAAAATAATTATTGAAGGGTTTGATTCTGGCTCAGAATGAACGTTGGCGGCATGGATTAGGCATGCAAGTCGAGCGGACGTAGCAATACGTTAGCGGCGTAAGGGACAGGAACACGTAGACTACCTGCCCTCGGGCCTGGGATAGCCACGGGAAACTGTGGGTAATACCAGATAATATCTCCGGATCAAAGGTGTGATTCCGCCTGAGGATGGGTCTGCGTCCTATTAGCTAGTTGGTAAGGTAATGGCTTACCAAGGCGATGATGGGTAGCAGGTGTGAGAGCACGACCTGCGTCATTGGGACTGAGACACTGCCCAGACACCTACGGGTGGCTGCAGTCGAGAA